>NZ_DDKA01000019.1:0-58580 GCF_002339225.1 Sphingobacterium sp. UBA2610 | reverse complement strand
CTTTGGGGCTTTTTGTTTGACGAATCGTCAATATTATATATCTACGACCACATCCATTTTGAAGTCGTCATCTTTTAGATGGACAATTTCCGTTGCTTTTTCGTAGTTAGTTGATTTCTTGGAGAAGAAGTCATGTTGTGTCGTTTCAGTATTCAAACCATTCAATACGATTGGGTTGACTTGTTTTACTTCGAAGATCGGATCAAAGCCCAAATTCATCAATGCTTTGTTGGCATTATAGCGAACATATTCTTTTACTTCAGCTGTCAAACCAACTTCAGTATAGATCTCTTCTGTATATTTCAGCTCATTTTCATACAAATTGTAAAGCAAGGCCAAGAAACGAGCTTTTACCTGATCTTGATTTTTTAATTTTTTGAATTGATCTTGGGCTATTAATCCAACGAATACACCGTGAATGGATTCGTCTGCGATAATTTTCTTAATGATATCGGCAGAAGCAACCATTTCACCTTGTCCACATAACCATAATGGCAAGAAGAATCCTGAATAAAATAAGAATGACTCCAATAATACAGATGCAGCCATCGCCATATAAATCTCCTCGTCCGAAGCATCTTCTTTATCGATCGCGCGGTAGTAACCATCAATCGTTTCTGCTTTGTATTGAAGATATTTATTTTGTTGAACCCATTCGAAAATGTCGTTTATTTCGGCGGTTGTAGAAACTGTCGTGAAAATAGTGGAATACGATTTTGCGTGGATAGCTTCCATCATACACATATAGGACAATACAGCTTTATTCTGTAATGTATCGATATGATCGATGATTTTAGGCATACCTGTGTGGCTTTGAAGGGTATCCAATAAGGTTAATCCTCCTAAAGCTTTTTTATACGCATCTTTCATTTCTGGGCTGATACGTTTCCAGCTATCGATATCTTTTGAAGGAATGTATTCCGTATCGATCCAGAATTGACGGATATTTTGTTCCCAGAACATCAATACATAATCGTTCTCAGGGGTATTCCAATTGACAGCTTTATATGTTTTACTCATTTTTAGTTTAAAGTATTAGGCATTTATTATCACGTATTTGGATTGTTGATTTTAGATAAGCCAAAAGCCGCCAATGGCGTAGGCAACTTTTGACTTTCTCCCATTATATATCCAAATACTAAAATCTCAAAATTAAGCTGAACAAGAGACACATTCGTCGATGGTCGATTTTCTTGTCCGTGTATAATAAAGGGATTTCAACCCCAATTTATGTGCATAGATATAATATCTAGACAAATCTCTTGTCGAATCCTTTGAGTTTGTATGCAAAATTGTAGATACACCCTGATCAATATGGCGTTGGATAACCGAGATCAATTTTAAGACCTTGAATTGATCCATATCATAAGCCGATTTGAAATAGAAATAATTATCGTTTGTCAAGTATGGCATTGGATAGTAAGTTGTACTATCTCCATACTCACGTACCTCAATGATATCGACGATTGGCATAACTGATGCGGTTGCATTCATGATATACGAAGTCGATTGATTTGGAGCAATAGCCAAGCGGTAAGCATGATAAATACCATGTTCTTTGATTTTCGCTTTTAATTCCAACCAATCTTCGACTGTTGGAATATGTATTCCTTCAAATAACTCCGTTACCTTAGCTGTTTTAGGCATGTAATCGCGGTTTATGTAATTGTTGAAATACGTACCATCGGCATAGGCTGATTTTTCAAATCCAACAAATGTTTTACCACGTTCTTTGGCAATTTCCATCGATGCTTCCAATGAATAATAGTTCATCATCATAAAGAAAGTATTGGCAAAATCCAGTGCTTCGTTAGATTCATACATGATGAAGCTTTTTGCAAGGTAACCATGGAGGTTCATTGCACCTAGCCCTACAGAATGCAACTCGCGGTTTGCTTTTGCAATAGATGGAACCATATCGATATTGGTCACGTCTGTAACGACAGTCAAAGCGCGCATAGCCGTTTTTACGGTCTCTTTTATACGTTTGTTGTCCATTACAGTCGCGATATTTAAGGAGCCTAAGTTACAGGAGATACCATAACGGATCGTGTCCTGTTTGCCATAGATCTCAATATCGGATACTTGAGATACTTGCATGATTTCAGTACACAAGTTCGAGAATTTCACTTGACCGATTTCATTCAATGCATGGACACGGTTGGTGTTCTCTTTGAAGAAAATATAAGGATATCCTGATTCTTTTTGTGTCTGAGCAATTTTAACTAAAAGGTGACGAGCATTGATTTTTTTCTTTTTCACGTTTGGATTCGTGATCAATTCGTCGTACATTTTGTCCATATCCATCTCATCCAAGAATTGTCCATACTCTTGCATCACCGTATGTGGGTAGATCAAATAGCATGGTTCATCTTTTTCTGCCAATTCCATGAATTTATCGGGAACGATGATACCGATCGACAATGATTTGATACGTACTTTCTCGTCAACGTTGATTTTTTTACAATCTAAAAATTCTTCGATGTCAGAGTGGAAAATATTGAGGTATACTGCACCAGCACCCGGACGTTGTCCCAACTGGTTAGCATATGAGAATGTATCTTCCATAATCTTCATGATTGGAAGTACACCGCCGGCACGGCCTTCAACACCTTTGATAGCTTCTCCGCGAGCACGGATTTTAGAGATATTGAACGATACACCACCGCCGATAGAAGACAACTTCATGGCGGAATCAACAGCGTAACCGATACCATTTAAGTTGTCGCCGATTTCATCCAAGAAACAAGATACCAATTCACCCGAGCGTTTCTTTCCTGCATTCAAGAATGTAGGGGTCGCTGGCTGATATTCTTGATTGATCATGATTTCTGCGTACTCAATTGCTTTCTGAACACCTTCTTCTCTTGCTAAGAACAAGGAAACAGCAACTACACGGTCTTCATAACGCTCTAAAAATTTCTCGCCAGAGTCATCACGTAAAGCGTAGCTCTGGAAGAATTTGAATGCCGCCATAAAAGATTCGAAACGGAATTTCTTCGCATAGACATAGTTGAATACCGTTTCCATTTCTTCAAATGTAAACCATTGGTAAAAGTCAATATAATAGTTGTTTTCTACCAAATAGTCTATTTTTTCTTTTAATGTATAAAAGAACACGGTGTTCTTATTTACATATTCCAAGAAATATGCACGAACCGCTTCCTTATCTTTATGTAAGCTGAATTCGTCATCATGCTTAATCATGATTTCATTATTAAGCAATATCCAGTTTTTTGCTACTTCGTTTGCTACCATCGCAAAAGTTCTTTAAGATGTCAATAAATTGATTAATATCTTCCATTGTTCCGGACAGTTCAAATTTGAACGCCAGTGGAATGTCGAAATCCTGTGAAATGCGATCAGCTGCTAGACCAAAATTCGGTCCCCAGTTGCGGTTGCCACTGGAAGTAACAGAATAGATATTTTTAGCTTCGCGTTTCATGAATTCTTTTGTGTTTTCGGGCACTTGTCCAAAATTTGTGGTGAAAGTGACCAAATGACCAGGGGCTTTTACCGTTAAATCGGCGGTGATCTTATGGATTTGCCAACCCGTTATCTGCGCTACTTTATCCATAAAACGTTGTACGTTCCCCGTTCTGGAATCATAATAAATGTGTATCATGTCACTGTTTAATTTTAATGATACGCTGAATTTATTAAAGTGCAATGGCAGCCAATTCCTCTGGTTTAAAGCCAATGATACGGTGTTGAATCTCTTCATTTTCCAACACAATTACCGTAGGAACTGTGCGGATTTTGAATCTTGCGGCCAAGTCTGGTTCATCAAAAGGATTAACCGTTTCATATTGGATACCTTTTTGATCCAAATAAGCCGATACTTGCGCACAAGGAGCACAATCGTTTTTCTCAAATTTGATAATTCTTGCCATGTTTACTTGTTTATTTTTTTATTCCAATCTTTATAGAAAAACTCGGTACGAAGTTAATGGTATCAATTTTAATCGGGGAGACCAGATTGAAGGTTAATCTAGCCATTAAAAATAGACAATTCGTCAAAAAGAAAAGTCTGTGTTTCGATACTTAAAAACTTCGTTGAGTTGCCAATTCTTTCATTAGCTTAACAAATATCTTATATTTTCTTTCGATGCGGTAGTTTGACTTTTCCACATTTTGGGCAAAAGTTTGTCAGAGAATGCGTTTGCTGCAGATTAGTGTTTGTAAGTTGTTGTTTTTCTGTGTTTTATAAATGTGGATAACTTTAAATTCGTAATTTTTACCACTATTTTACAAATGATTTAAGTTTAATTTTACTGTCATAAAAAAGCTACAAAACTTGCTTTTTTATGAAATTTTTATTATCTTATTTTGCCCTAATTTGAAAAATAAATTTATGAAGAAACTATTCTATGGTCTCTTGCTTCTAACGTCGCTACAGACGCAAGCGCAGGAAAACATTACCTTTCAAAAACCCTCTACTGAAATTTTGGCCTTAGCCGATTATGTGCGCCCCCCTCAGATAAAAATTTCTAGCGATAGAAATTGGATGTTATTTACGTTCCGGTCTACGTATAAAAGCCTGGCAGACTTAGGCCAGGAAGAAATGAAACTGGCGGGATTGCGGATTAATCCAAAGACCAACATGGAAAGTTCGACAATCTTTTTCGATAAGATTGCCTTGAAAAAAATAGGACAAAATATGGAATTTTCCGACTTCACGGGAATGCCCGAAAAAGCGGCGATGGCCAATTTTGTGTTCTCTCCAGACAATAAGCGTTTGGCATTTAGCAATACAAATGAAAGCGGAACTGCCTTATTTGTCATTGATCTTGCAACGCGAAATGTCAAACAGTTGACTGCTTACAATTTGAACGGAACATTGACAGCACCATTTCAGTGGCTGAGAAATTCTTCCGGTTTAATAATAACAAGTCTGCCAAAGGATAGGGCGGCACTGTTGGATCCTTCAAAAGATTTGCCGACAGGACCTATTGTCTCAACAAGTGATGGGAAGGTATCCCAATTGAGGACATACCAAGACCTGCTTAAAAATCCGCAGGATGAAGTGAATTTTGAAACATTGGTACAATCCAACCTTGAACTTGTAGATCTGGACGGCAAGATTTCTTCCTTTAAAGATAAAGCCATTTATACAGGGATCAGCTTCTCACCGGATGGAGAATATGTGATGGTCACGACCATTACAAAACCTTATTCCTACGTAGTTCCGGTTTCGTCTTTTCCACAGCAGGTTCGAATTTATGATCGGTCGGGCAAGGAAATAGCGCTGGTGAATGAGACCCCCTTGACAGAGGTAATGCCGAAAGGTTTTTCGTCGACACGATCGGGAAAACGGGCCTGGCATTGGCGGAGTGATCAGCCAGCTACGTTGGCTTATGTAGAAGCCTTGGATGGCGGGGATGCGAACAAACCTGCGGAGTTTCGTGATGCCTTATATACTTTATCTTACCCTTACAATGGTGCGGGAAAGCTTATTTTTAAAATCAAAGACCGTTATGCTGGTGTAACATGGGGGAATGATAAATATGCATTGATCAATTCGCAATGGTATGATACGAGAAATGCAAAAACTTTTGTGGTGAATCCTTCCTCGGGAGAATCTAAACTATTGCATGACCGGAACAGTCAGGACGTCTATAATGATCCGGGAGATGTGTATATGGAAAAAAATAGTTTAGGCACTTATTCGATGTATATAGATAAGGATAAAGCGTTGTTTGTAGGTAAGGGTTTTACTAAAAATGGCGAGTTTCCTTTTGTGGATGAGCTTGATCTGCATTCATTGAAGAAAAAACGCATCTACACTGCTCCAGCATCTGAAATGCAAGAACGTATCGCCCAACTCGTGAACCCTAAAACTGGTGATCTGTTGATTTCGCTTCAGTCAGCATCGTTTTATCCGAATTATTTCATGAAAAATATGAAATCGGGGAAACAGGTGACGCTCACCACGTTGGAAAACCCGTTTAAATCGTTGGAAAAAGTTCATAAAGAGATTTTAAAATACAAGCGCAAGGATGGAGTCGAACTTTCTGGAACATTATATTTACCTGCCGGTTATGATTTTACGAAGAAAGAGAAGTTGCCTCTGCTAATGTGGGCTTATCCACGGGAATATAAGGACAAGAATACAGCCGGACAAAGCACGGCCAATCCGAAGGAGTTTACCTTCCCAAGTTATGGCTCTTTTATCTACTGGGTATCGAAGGGCTATGCTGTATTGGATAATGCGGCCTTCCCTATTGTTGGAGAGGGAACAAAAGAACCGAATGATACCTTTATTGAGCAACTTGTGGCAAATGCCGAAGCTGCAATTGATGCGGTAGATCATTTGGGTTATATCGATCGGAAAAAAGTTGCTGTGGGTGGGCATTCCTATGGTGCGTTTATGACAGCACATCTGTTGTCCAATTCAAAATTGTTTGCCGCAGGAATTGCGCGTTCTGGAGCATACAATCGGACCTTAACACCATTTGGTTTTCAGAGTGAACAACGAAACTTCTGGGATGATCCAACCTTGTATATGACCATGTCTCCATTTGTGAGTGCTGATCGGATGAAAACCCCACTTTTGTTGGTTCACGGCGGAGCCGATAATAATCCCGGAACATTCACCCTGCAGACGGAACGCTATTTCCAGGCCCTGAAAAATTTGGGAGCTCCCGTGCGTATGGTCATTTTACCACGCGAAGCTCATGGATATGTCGCCAAAGAAAATATCTTCCATTTACTTTGGGAGCAGGATCAATTTTTGGAAAAATACCTTAAAAAATAACCGGTCGATTAACCAGAAGCAATAGTGTTAAGGTGTACAAGGATTCAATGTAAAAGAAGGTGTCTAAAAAGTAAAAACAAACCCTCTGAGAATTGAATATTTGAAAAGTACCTGTATAGGGATTCGGTAAAAATTCCATATAAAAGGGGCTATCCCCCTTTGGACTGCCCCTTTTATATTGAATGAAGTATTTGTTTTATTGATTTGTGTTTTTTTTACTAAAGTATCAATAGAATCAATCGTTTGGTTTATCGCGAAATGCAACGAGTTCATTGGTCTGAATAAACCTTGCGCTTCCATTTATACAATGGTAGACTTGCGTAATCATAAATAAGTTTTTTTGCTATTTACTCACTTTAACCGTAAATGGAACGACATACTGTCCCCACTCCAAAGAAATAGTTCCTTGCGGAGTAGCGTTGATCTTAAATTGTTCCTGTGAGGTACTTGCAGTAGCGTTGCTTACGGAAACGCGGAGCGCATCTTCGTTGGCATCATATTTTGTTCCCCACTGATTCCACACTTTATTAAACATAATTGTTGTTTCGTGTTCCCCAGGGATGCTGTAAAGGCCATATTTACCAGCAGCTAATTTCTTGCCTTCAACCAATACATCTTTATTAAATTCGATGGTGGTCGCTTCATTTGCTCCAGTACGCCATACAATACCGATAGGGGCGATATCAACACCAAGCTGACGACCTTTCAATGAAGGGCGGCTATAATTAATGTCAATCGTGACACCATCGGTGGTGGTTACCTTAGTGTTGTCTGGAGGACTTGGGCGTTTACTTTTGTCGGTCTGAGCAAAAGTAAGTTGACCTATTAAGGTCAGAATCGTTAAAATTAGTACTCTCATTTTTCGTATAGTATTGATTAAACAATTAAACTTAGATAAATTACTTTTTATATGCAATATGCCTTTGGTCAAATAAAAATAATTTATCGCTCTCTCCTAAGCTATTGAATATCTTTTAATAACGGAAATATACGATTTTTTAGGTTATGGAATTGTTCGTTTTTTTGAAGGCTTTGAGTGGGATATTTTGGTTATATAAACGAGAAAAGCCAGTGATTCATATCCTGGCTTTTCTCGTTTATACCTATTATTTATACAAGATATTCAAATAGTGTCTGGTCTTTATTGATTTCAATGACATCAAACTTATATTCTTTCATGCGTTCAATCAGTGTTTCGTAATCCTCAGGCTTGTTGAGCTCAATGCCGACTAGCGCTGGACCTCTTTCGCGTTCTGTTTTTTTGATAAACTCAAAACGGGTAATATCATCCTTAGGCCCCAATACTTCGGAAACGAAGAGTTTTAAGGCGCCTGGACGTTGTGGGAAACGAACGATAAAATAATGCTTGTACCCTTCGTAAAGTAGAGACAATTCTTTGATTTCACTCATGCGGTCGATATCGTTGTTTCCACCGGATATGATGCAGACGACTTTCTTACCTTTAATTTCATCTTTGTGAAATTCAAGAGCGGCCACGGATAGAGCGCCTGCAGGCTCAACGACAATTGCATCCTTATTGTACAGCTCTAGGATACAGGTACAGATCTTTCCTTCGGGAATAGAGCGTGTATCATCCAACAATTGTTTGGCAATTTCAAATGTCGTTGCACCGATTTTTTTAACAGCTGCCCCATCAACAAATTTGTTGATATGCTCGAGCTCGATCGGTGCGCCGTGAGTCAAGGCCGCTTGCATGGAGGGGGCTCCTTCGGGTTCAACACCATAGCATTTGATTGCGTTGTTTTTACTTTTTAGGTAATAGCTCGCTCCCGCGGCAAGTCCACCGCCACCAATTGGGATAAATATGGCGTCCATATCGGGAAGATCTTGTAAAGCTTCAACGGCTACAGTACCCTGTCCTTCCACAACTTTGAGATCATCAAATGGCGGAATGAAAGTCATGCCATGCTCTGCTGTATAAGCCAGCGCTGCTTTTTGGCAGTCATCAAAAGTGTCTCCGGTCAAGATAATTTCTACATTGCCGTTACCCCACATTTCCGTTTGTGAAATCTTTTGGCGTGGTGTCGGCCCCGGCATAAATATCACGCCTTTGATGTCGAGTTTATTGCAGGAGAAAGCAACGCCCTGAGCGTGGTTGCCTGCGCTGGCACATACAACGCCACGTTGTCGCTCTTCCGCTGTTAAGGAAATAATTTTATTGTAGGCACCGCGTAATTTATAGGAACGTACGACTTGTAAATCTTCCCGTTTGAGATAGACTTCAGCGCCATATTTTTCGGATAGATGCCGATTATATTGAAGCGGTGTTCTGTTGACCACAGACTTGATGCGGTCAAGTGTAGCTTCTGAATTGATGTTTAAGGTTGATAGATTCATTGTTAGATGATTGCCTAGTTAAGGTAGCAAATAAAACGCAGATATTCGCTGTTATATGAGAGATTCTACCTATACAGTATTTAAATTTAGTTGATTTTAAATGGAAGATCGTTTGTACGTATGATAAAATAATAATTAGCAACGTATCATTTGGATCCTTTTAAAAAAATGTATTTATGATAAAAAAAGGCTGCATCTGCAGCCTTCCTTTTTTTATATTTTTTCTTGGATGAGGCTTTTTAGGTCATCATCACAAATATTTTTCTTTTCGTCGGCCAAAACCAAGAAACGTTGATAGCAATCAGCTAAATCATCTTTTTCAAGATGGAAGCCTAAACGCTCCAAATGGTGCTTAAGGGCATGTCTTCCTGAACGTGCAGTTAAGATAATATCAGCTTCAACCAAACCAACATCTTCTGGTCTGATGATCTCATAGTTCTCACGGTGTTTTAGGAAACCATCTTGGTGAATCCCCGAGCTGTGTGCGAAGGCGTTGCGACCAACGATCGCTTTATTCGGTTGTACAGGCATGTTCATCATTTCACTTACCTTGCGCGATAAGTACGTAAACATGCGGCTATCGATGTTTGATGTCAAGCTTCCAAACGACTGGTTGTGCACTTTAAGGATCATGGCTACTTCTTCAAGTGACGTGTTTCCGGCACGCTCACCGATACCGTTGATGGTACATTCCACCTGACGGGCTCCATTTTGAATCGCAGCGATAGAATTTGCTGTTGCAAGTCCCAAGTCATTGTGACAATGTGCCGAAATAATGGCCTGATCGATATTGCGTACATTCTCCTTGAGGTAATTGATTTTTGAGCCATATTGGTCTGGCAGACAATAACCGTTTGTATCGGGGATATTGACTACCGTAGCACCGGCAGCAATCACCGATTCAACCATTTTAGCTAGAAATGCCAAGTCTGCGCGACCCGCATCTTCTGCATAAAACTCGACATCTTCCACATAGGATTTGGCATGTTTTACAGCCGCGACGGCACGTTCTAAAATTTCTTCTCTTGTGCTGTTGAATTTATATTTTATATGCATGTCCGAAGAACCAATACCCGTATGGATACGTGGGCGTTTGGCATATTTTAATGCCTCGGCAGCTACGTCAATATCGTTTTGATTGGCACGGGTCAATGCACATATAATGACATCGTTTACCGCTTTAGATAATTCGACGACCGATTGAAAATCACCAGGGCTAGACACTGGGAAACCGGCTTCGATAATATCCACCCCTAGTTTTTCCAGGTCTTTAGCAATCTCAATTTTCTCTGGAGTAGTTAATTGGCAGCCTGGTACCTGTTCGCCATCACGTAAAGTGGTGTCGAAAATGTAAAGATGATTAGGATCGTGTAACATAATTTCTTAATTCAAAAGATTTACAAATTAAAAAGGGTATACTATTTAATAAACTCCAATACTTTTTCACCCATTTCCTGAGTACCTAAGATTTTTGAAGCTTCTGTGCTGCTGTTGGCAATATCACCGGTTCTCCAACCAGCTTTTAATGTTTCTGCAACAGCATTGGTAACCGCTTTAGCTTCCTCCTGTAGACCAAAGCTAATATCAAGCATCAAGGCAGCAGATAAAATTGAAGCCAATGGATTTGCTTTATTTTGACCAGCGATATCGTGTGCAGAGCCGTGGATAGGTTCGAAGAAGCCTGTGCCATCACCTACGGAAGCAGAAGCCAACATACCCATCGAGCCTGCGATCTGTGACGCTTCGTCTGTCAGGATATCACCAAAAAGATTGGCTGTCAATACCACATCGAATTTCTTTGGATTTTTCACCAATTGCATGGCCGCATTATCGATAAACATGTGCTCGGTTTCAACATCCGGATATTCTTTTGCGATTTCCTGGACAACTTCTCTCCACAGGCGGGATGTTTCCAATACATTGGCTTTATCAACAGAGCATAGTCTTTTGTTACGCGTGCGTGCTGCATCATAAGCTTTACGTGCGATACGCTCAACCTCGTAACGGTGATAATTCATCAAGTCTGAAGCAAAGGTATTATCCTCATTGCGATTTTTCTCACCAAAATAGACATCACCTGTCAGTTCACGGAAGAAAAGAATATCTGTACCTTGAAGAATTTCGGGCTTTAAACTCGAAGCATCCAATAACTCATCGAATAAAAGGATTGGACGAAGATTTGCGTAAAGACCTAGTTCTTTACGGATTTTCAACAAGCCTTGTTCAGGTCTTACCTTAGCAGAAGGATCATTATCATACTTAATATGGCCAATGGCGCCGAAAAGGATCGCATCAGAAGCTTTTGCTTTAGATAATGTCTCATCAGGAAGCGGGTTGCCTGTCGCTTCAATTGCAGTATGGCCCATGATAGCTTCATCAAAGCTGAACTCATGACCATAATTTTCACCTATTTTTTCTAAAACTTTTTTACCCCAAGTTGTTACTTCTTGGCCGATGCCATCTCCAGGTATGATTAAAATATTTTTCTTCATTGTATTTTTAATATTGAGCTATCAGAGATAGGTCTAATGAAACTTTGGAAAATAGGCCTAAAACCTATTGAGTTATCTTTATTTTTGACTTTTGATTTCCAGTGTTTTCCGATATCTTGATTCTCTTTTTATTTTTTTGTTCTTATTTTCGAATTAATTGAAGTTTTCCACAATTTTTATGTTGATAAAGTTTCTTTTTTGTGGATAACTTCGGATATAGCCTTTACTTCTCCCTTTTCCAACACGATTTTATTGTCAATGCACGTTGGTAGCTGGGTTTGGAAGTGACCTACATAAATGAGCGTCTGGCCACTTTTACTGAGGTCATCGATGACGTCGTTGAAATACTGGGTCTGCTCTTTATCTAAGCCCTGACAAGGTTCGTCCAAAATCAGCAATTCTGGATGTTTCACGATCGTGCGGGCCAATAGGACCAAACGTTGTTGACCTAAAGGCAATGATCCCAATGTTTTGTGTTTAACCTCTTTGAGGTCAAAAAAATGGAGAATTTGCTCGAGCTTTTGCTGTTGTTCAAATCCTAAGCGTTGGTATAGGCTCATGGAGTCAAAAAATCCAGAAGCAATCGTCTGCCCAACGTTGGCATTCATATCATAGTACCAATGTAATTCCGGAGATATAATACCCAAATGTTCTTTGATATCCCAAATACTTTCTCCAGATCCTCTTTTTTTGCCAAAAAGATGGATGTCATTGGCGTAAGCCTGTGGATGATCGCCGTTGATGAGACTAAGCAAAGTTGATTTTCCTGAACCATTATGCCCTTGTAGCAACCATTTTTCACCGGCTTTTACTTCCCAGTCAATATTCTTTAAGACTTGTTTTTCGCCGTATGAAATATTGATTTTGTTCATTTTTACCATGACCTGGGCAGATACCTGAGGTGCCTGTTGTAGAAAATAAGGCAGCGCCTTTCTTATTCGGGGCAAGCCTTTGGATAGCTCTTCACTCCGTTGGCGAATCCTGATTTTACCTTCCTGAATTTCCGCAAAACGATTGATACAATCCGGTTGTTCGTCATCATTACTGATCAACAACAAGGTGACCCCTTTATCCGCAAGCTGATCGAAAATCTGATTGAGATCTTTTCTGGACTGTGCATCCAGTCCTGTATAAGGCTGGTCGATAATGAGCACCTGAGGTTGAAGCCACAAGGCCTTGATCAATTGCAGTCTTTTGTGTTCGCCACTCGAAAGTTCAATCAACTGCTGATCTTTGAAATTCTCGAATCCAAAAATGTTCAGGTAAGAACGTACGTTTTCAAAAGAAAGCTGTTCTTCTTTTGCAAAATGTTTCAACTCGGCAAAAACCGTTAATGTATCGTTTTTTGCAAATTTATTGTAGCGCTGTTGGTAATAGAAATTGCGATCGCCTTCAAGATTGGTAAACTGAAACCAATTGGAAACGTAATGAATTTTTGCCGGCAATAGGCTCGTTGGGTCAAGATGGAATGTAATCTGGCCTTCATACTTCAATTGCCCGGCAATCGCTTTTGCCAGCGTGGTTTTTCCTGTACCGCTCGGACCGCCTAAGATCCATTGCTCGCCAGGAAAAATTTGCCAATTTAAGTCTTGCAGTACGATATCTTTACCGTACTGAATGGTTAAATTGGCAATATGGACGACAGGATCTACCATTGTCTGTTTGCTTCAAATGCTTCGATTGAATCTTTTTGGTTAAGGATAAAATCAATGTCATCATAGCCATTGATCAAACATGATTTTTTGTATGGATTGATTTCAAACTCAAATTGATCACCTGTCTCTGTCAACATGACTGTCTGTTTTTCAAGATCAACAATAATCGCCGTTGACGGATTTTGGTGCACCAATTCGAAAATTTTCGCCAAAAACTCTTCAGGTACCTGAATCGGTAATACACCGTTGTTAAGGGCATTTCCTTTGAATATATCGGCAAAGAATGAGCTGATGACCACATCAAAACCATAGTCTTGAATAGCCCAAGCGGCATGCTCGCGGCTTGAACCACAACCAAAGTTTTTACCGGCAACCAATATTTTTCCCGTATAGGTCGGGTTGTTCAACACAAAATCAGTTTTAGGCTGATTGTCTGTGTCAAAACGCCAGTCGCGGAATAAATTATCACCAAAACCTTCACGCGTGGTCGCTTTTAGAAAGCGTGCGGGAATAATTTGATCAGTATCAATATTTTCGATAGGTAGTGGGACTACCTGTGACGTTAAAGTTTCAAATTTTTTCATTTTTTTCTGCTTAGATCAACTCTCTTACATCTGTTACTTTACCTGTTACTGCCGCAGCTGCTGCTGTCAAAGGAGATACCAGCATGGTGCGGGCATTCGGTCCCTGACGGCCTTCGAAATTTCTATTTGAAGTCGAAACACAATATTTACCAGCAGGGATTTTATCTTCGTTCATCCCTAAACATGCCGAACATCCTGGTTCACGTAGCTGGAATCCTGCCGCTTCAAATATTTTATCCAAGCCTTCTTCTTTCGCTTGTTTTTCTACTTGTTTTGAGCCCGGTACAATCCATACTTCAACGTCTTGTGCTTTTTGCTTGCCTTTAACGAATGAAGCTACTTCACGTAAATCTTCAATACGGGAATTGGTACAACTTCCGATAAACACATAATCAACACGGTTGCCTAAGACTGTTGAATCATCTTTAAAACCCATGTAATCCAATGCTTTTTGGTACGATGGCCGTTCTGATTCTGGTTGTGCGTTAGTTGCTGGAATATGTTCCGCGATACCCATACCCATGCCTGGGTTGGTGCCATAAGTAATCATTGGTGCAATATCTGCAGCATCAAAAGTCAACACTTTATCAAAGATGGAATCTTCGTCAGAATATAATGTTTTCCAGTATGCTAGGGCTTGATCCCATTCCTCACCTTTCGGTGCGAATTCACGGCCTTCTACGTAGTCGAAAGTGATCTGATCTGGAGCAATTAAGCCTCCACGTGCACCCATTTCTATACTCATATTACAAATGGTCATACGTGCTTCCATGCTTAAAGAACGGATTGCTGAACCAGCATATTCAATAAAGTAACCTGTACCGCCCGCAGCAGAGATTTTAGAGATGATATATAGGATGATATCTTTTGCTCCAACACCTTTTTGAAGGGTACCGTTGACTTCAATTTTCATTGTTTTTGGCTTCGACTGCAACAAACATTGTGTTGCGAAGACCTGTTCAACCTGAGAGGTTCCAATACCAAAAGCAATAGCTCCAAAAGCACCATGTGTTGAGGTATGACTATCGCCACAGACCATCGTTTTACCTGGTAGGGTGATACCCAGCTCCGGACCAATAACGTGTACAATCCCTTGGTATGGATGACCTAAACCATATAATTCAATACCAAATTCAGCACAATTTTTGGTGAGCATATCAACTTGATAACGGGATAGCTCTTCTTTGATCGGTAAATGTTGATTGAGTGTCGGTACGTTGTGGTCGGCAGTAGCTACCGTTTGCTTTGGACGAAAAACTGGGATTCCTCTTTTACGCAAGCCATCGAAAGCTTGAGGTGAAGTAACTTCATGAATCAAGTGGGTGTCGATATATATAATATCCGGAAACCCTTCTTCACGCTTGACGACGTGCGCATCCCAAATCTTTTCTACTAATGTTTTTGACATTTTTTAATCTCTCTTATGTTATTTTTATATGAACCAAGGTGATATTGCAAATGTCTCAATATCACCTTGATTTCGATATACTAAATTACGAAATATTCATGATTTTTGGAGCATGTATAATTTCGTATGGACTTTTAAACAGTTTTGATTGCTTTCATTGCAGTCATCGCTTTGCGCAATTTGCGACCGACGATTTCTACAGGGTGATCGCGTAGAATTTCATTGATGACAACTAATTGTGCGTTATCAACTGCAGCATCTCTACCTTCATTGAAGTTTTTACCTACGAGATCAGTATCAACAGTTTTCATGAAGTCGGCCAACAAAGGTTTACAAGCTTGGTCGAATAGGTAACAACCGTATTCTGCTGTATCAGAGATAACACGGTTCATTTCGAACAATTTCTTGCGAGCGATTGTGTTAGCGATCAATGGTGTTTCGTGCAATGATTCATAATATGCTGATTCTGGTTTGATACCTGCTTCAACCATTGTTTCAAATGCCAATTCAACACCTGCACGGATGAAAGCAACCATCAGTGTATAGTTGTCGAAGTATTCTTGTTCGTTGATTTTAACATCACCAGCAGGTGTTTTTTCGAACGCAGTTTCACCTGTTTCAGCTCTCCATTTCAATAAATTCGCATCACCATTTGCCCAGTCTTCCATCATGGTCTTGCTAAAGTGACCTGACATGATATCATCTTGGTGTTTTTGGAATAAAGGACGCATAATATCCTTCAATTCTTCAGAGATCTCAAAGGCTTTTACTTTTGCTGGATTGCTCAAACGGTCCATCATTCCGCTCACACCACCATGTTTCAAGGCTTCCGTGATTACTTCTACACCGTACTGTACCAATTTTGATGCGTAACCAGCTTCGATACCTTTCTCGATCATTTTGTCGAAAGATAAGATCGAACCTGTTTGCAACAATCCACAAAGAATCGTTTGCTCACCCATTAAATCTGATTTTACCTCGGCTACGAATGAAGATTTCAATACACCGGCTTTATGTCCACCTGTTCCTACGCAGTATGCTTTTGCTTCAGCCCAGCCTTTTCCTTGCGGATCATTCTCTGGGTGAACAGCGATTAAGGTAGGAACACCAAAACCACGAAGGTACTCTGCACGAACCTCAGAACCTGGACATTTTGGAGCAACCATGATGACAGTAATATCTTTACGGATTTGCATACCTTCTTCAACGATGTTGAAACCGTGTGAATACGATAATGTAGCGCCTTCTTTCATCAACGGCATGACAGCGTTGATTACTGACGTATGTTGTTTATCTGGAGTCAAGTTGATAACTAAATCCGCAGATGGGATCAATTCCTCGTAAGTGCCTACGTTAAAGTTGTTGTCCGTAGCGTTTTTCCAAGAATCTCTTTTTTGTTCAATAGCTTCTTTACGCAAAGCATAAGAAACGTCCAGTCCGCTATCTCTTAGGTTTAAACCTTGGTTCAAGCCTTGCGCACCACATCCTACGATTACGATTTTTTTACCTTTTAAAGCATTTACACCATCTGTGAATTCAGTGTTGTCCATGAATTCAGCGTGACTTAATTGTTCTAACTGCTCTCTAAGCGGTAAGGTGTTGAAATAATTTGCCATTGTTTTACTTTCTTTCTGTTATGGGTTGTTGATTATTTATTTTAATTATTGTACTAATCTGCGTTGCGCCATGGCGTAACCGAAATGAACGTTATCGTGACCTGATGTCAGGGCAATAACTTCTTCGATGGTATCCATTGGATAGCCATAGGTTGCTGTTGAGAAGGAGGTGATTTCTCCGAAAACACCGTGTTCATAGTCAGCAGCAATTTGCTCAATACTGCGGATTGCAATTTCTTTCAATTCATCAACCTCTGCTTGTTCAACAAAGCGGGTTGGCTTGGTGTCTTTTTTATAGTCTTCATTATATTTTACCCAGGTCGTGTCGGCTTTAATACCTGTACGGACATAGACTAAGGTCTGTGTACTGACGACAATGTGGGCAAAATTCCAGATGATATTGTTGTTAAATCCCGTGGGAATTTTGTTAAGCTGTTCAATGGAAAGACCGTCAAGTAATTCAATGAATTTTTGACGTGACTTTAAGATAAATTTAAATGTCTCTTGCATAATACTTTTAAAGCTTACATTGTAAATACATCATCTCTTTTGTCGAGATACTCGTTCTCTACAATTTCTATCGATGGTTCCTTGGCTTCAAACTGAACCAATTTGGAGTGGAAACCTGCGCTATCTTTAATGATGGCGATACGTGCGCCACGGACAAATTCGATCAAACCATATTTGGTCAATTCTTCTGTCAACTTATCGATCTCCTCACGGTGACCTGCAGTTTCAAAGACGATATAGTCGTTGCGGATCACAACAACATTGGCACCATATTGACGCAATAAACGTTCTACGTATACCTTTTCATTCACAACATCCGCAGGCACTTTATAGAGCGCCTGTTCTTGCCAGATCACTTCATCATTGGTATTGTAATAGGCCTTGAGGATATCAATCTGTTTTTCCAGTTGACGACAAAGCTTACGCAGAACATCTTCAGCCTCCGTGATGACGATGGTAAAACGATGTATCCCTTCTACTTCAGAAGGGGAAGTATTCAAGCTTTCAATATTGATTTTTCTTCTTGAAAAAATGGTTGAGATTCGACCGATAAGACCGATTGAATTCTCTGTATATAGGGTGATGGTATATTCTTGTTTTTCCATGTCAAATTCTACTTTAAACGTATCTCAGATACCGATGTTCCTTGTGCAACCATTGGAAATACATTGTTTTCCTTACCTACCATCACTTCCAATAGATATGCTCCGTCGTGATCAATCATGGTTTTCAGTGCATTACGTAAGTCTTTACGTTCCGAAATCTTCTGACCGTCGATGTAATAGCCTTTCGCAACAGCAACAAAGTCAGGACTCGTGATATTCACGAACGAATAACGTTTGTCATGAAACAATTGCTGCCACTGGCGTACCATGCCCAAGAACTCATTGTTGAGGATCATGATTTTGACTTTTGCACCAAATTGCATAATTGTTCCCAGCTCCTGGATCGTCATTTGTATACCACCATCACCGATGATTGCTACGACAGTTTTCTCTGGCGCGCCATACCAGGCACCGATTGCTGCCGGAAGACCAAAGCCCATCGTTCCTAAACCCCCGGAGGTTACATTCGATTTGCTGTTGTTGAACTTAGCATAGCGACAAGTGACCATTTGATGTTGACCGACGTCCGTTGTAATGATCGCATCACCGCCTGTCAATTCATTCAACACATGGATGACCTCACCCATGGTCATAATATCGGTTTGTGGGTGAAGTTCGTTTTGGATGACTTCCTTGATTTCTTCTTTTTCAAGTTCACGGAATTGTTCCAACCAAGCGGAGTGATCTGCGGCATTTACCAATTTCGTCAGCATGGGAAGTGATTCCTTACAATCGCCCCATACAGGTACGGTTGTTTGTACGTTTTTGTCAATCTCTGCGGGATCTATATCCAAATGGATTACTTTTGCCTGTTTGGCATATTTGTCCAAACGACCTGTCACACGGTCATCGAAACGCATGCCGATGGCTATTAAAACATCACATTCATTGGTCATGACATTTGGCGCATAGTTGCCATGCATACCCAGCATCCCGACGTGAAGTTTATGATCCGTTGGAAGTGCACTTAACCCCATGACAGTCGATGCCGAAGGAATGCCAGTTTTCTCGATAAAAGCTTTGAATTCTTCCTCTGCTTTTCCAAGAATGATGCCTTGTCCAAAAAGAACAAATGGTTTTTTTGCATCGTTGATTAACGCTGCAGCTTGCTCAACATATTCTTTACGAACTTGTGGTGCAGGTCTGTAACTGCGTACATGGCTGCATTTTTCGTAACCGAAGTAATCGAACAATTGTAGCTGTGCATTTTTGGTAATATCGATCAATACCGGTCCTGGACGACCTGTGCTGGCAATATAAAATGCTTTTGCGAGTGCGGCTGGAATTTCAGTTGCGTCGGTGACTTGGTAGTTCCATTTGGTGACAGGTGCCGTGATATTGATGACATCTGTTTCCTGAAAAGCATCCGTTCCCAAAAGTGAAGCAAAGACCTGGCCTGTGACACAGACGATAGGGTTACTATCGATCATGGCATCAGCCAGTCCAGTAACTAGGTTTGTTGCTCCAGGGCCACTTGTCGCAAAGACGACGCCTGTACGACCTGAAGTTCTTGCATAACCTTGCGCCGCGTGGATTCCACCTTGTTCATGGCGCACTAAAATATGCTTCAGACGATCCGTATAATCATAAAGGGCATCATAGATCGGCATAATTGCGCCTCCAGGATAACCAAATACGGTATCAACTCCTTCGCTCAATAAGGCCTCCAATACAGCTTTCGATCCCGAAATTTGTGTCGGAGTTTGCTGCTCTGTAGCGGCCTTATTTTCTGTTATTTCCAGTGTACTCATTACGTTGATTTTTTTATTGTTGATTATTCAGTCTTTTAGTATTTAGATATTAGATCTGAGACATTAAGCGTCGATTGTTTAGGTCTGTATTTGCTTAATGTCTCTGTTTTTTATTTTCTACTGATCCGTTACACAGCCTTCTGATGCATCGGCAACAGTTTTAGCGTATTTGTATAAAACTCCTTTGCTAACTTTTAACGCTGGTTGTACCCAAGCGGCACGGCGTTGCGCAATCTCTTCATCGGAAAGCAGCACATTGATGCTGTTATTTACCGCATCGATCTCGATAATGTCATCATCATTTACAAGACCGATCAATCCGCCTTTGTAAGATTCTGGTGTGATATGTCCGACGACAAAACCATGTGTACCACCCGAGAAACGGCCATCGGTGATTAAAGCAACAGATTTACCAAGGCCAGCACCAATAATCAAGGAGGTTGGTTTAAGCATTTCAGGCATGCCTGGCGCTCCAACAGGACCTTCATTTTTGATCACCACTACATCTCCTGGTTTGATTCTACCAGATGCGATGCCCGCTACTAAATCATGCTCTCCATCGAATACGCGTGCAGGACCAGTGAATTTTTCACCTTCTTTGCCGGAGATCTTAGCAACAGAACCTTTCTCTGCTAAGTTCCCGTAAAGAATTTGTAAGTGTCCTGTAGCTTTGATTGGATCGCTCAAGGGTTTGATAATCGGTTGATCATATTCCATGATTGATTTAACATCCGCCAAGTTCTCAGCGACCGTTTTTCCTGTTACCGTGATACAGTCACCATGCAATAAACCTTCATTTAAAAGATATTTCATGACAGCAGGTGTTCCGCCAAATTGCTGAAGATCTTGCATCAAGTATTTACCCGACGGTTTAAAGTCAGCTAATACAGGGGTTTCATCACTCATGCGTTGGAAGTCGTCTTGCGTGATGTCTACGCCTACGGCTTTGCCTATTGCAATAAAGTGAAGTACAGCATTGGTACTCCCACCCAAGATAACAATGGTACGTAGCGCGTTCTCAAATGCTTTACGTGTCATGATATCAGAGGGTTTAATATCTTTCTCAAGCAGCGTGCGGATATGTCGACCTGCTTCTAAACATTCATTTTTCTTTTCTTCCGAGATCGCCGGATTGGAAGATGAGTAGGGTAAACTCATTCCCAAGGCTTCAATTGCCGAAGCCATGGTATTTGCGGTATACATTCCGCCACAAGCACCAGCACCAGGGCAGGTATGTTTGATAATGCCTTCATAGTCTTCATCGGAAAGATTTCCGCAGATGCGTTGTCCCAATGCTTCAAATGCAGACACAATGTTTAATTCTTCACCTTTATAGTGTCCTGGAGCGATGGTACCGCCATATACCATTAGAGAAGGACGGTCCAAACGGGCCATGGCCATAATAGCACCAGGCATGTTTTTGTCACAGCCAGGAATAGAGATCAAGCCATCATAATATTGTCCGCCACAGATCGTTTCGATACTATCAGCGATCACATCACGGCTTACCAACGAATAACGCATTCCATCGGTACCATTGCTCATACCGTCACTGACGCCAATAGTTCCAAAGGTCAAACCCACTAACTCATTGTTCCAAACGCCCTTCTTGACGATTTGTGCCAAATCATTTAAGTGCATATTACACGTATTACCATCATATCCCATGCTGGCAATACCGACCTGTGCTTTGTCCATGTCGGCATCTGTAAGACCGATACCATAAAGCATTGCTTTTGCAGCAGGTTGCGTTTCGTCTTGTGTAAATGTACGGCTGTATTTGTTCATTGTGTTTTCGCCGTTAGATGATGACTTCATAATTTTCGTTCTCTAATACTAAATTTTTATATCTTCTTTGGATTGATGCACCTATGCTGTGTTCCCAGGCTTCTTTGTAGATGACATCATCGACTTGTTTGATTCCGATAATTTCTGCCGCAGTTCCACATAAGAAAGCGCTGTCAGCAGTGTAAATATCCTCTACCGTCAATTGCTTTTCAATGACTTCGAAGTTTAATTTTTTACAAATGTTTTTTACCGTCTGGCGTGTAATGCCCGGAAAGATATTCTTCGCTGGCGGCGTATAGATTTTGAAATCCTTTTCGATGAAAATATTTTCACTGGATGCTTGGGCAACGTAGCCTTCGTGGTCGAGCATTAAAGCTTCGTCGTAGCCTTTCCTGATGGCTTCTGTTGTCGCAAGAATGGAGTTAACATACTGCCCAGAGATCTTCGAGTCAATTTTAAAGGATTTTGGATTGGGTCTTTTGATATCAGAGATACATACCTTTAATAGGTTTTGACCAAGATATGGACCCCATTCCCATGCTGCCATCATGAGGGTTGCTTCGGTTGATGAGGTGAGATGCATATTTGAACCAGTCAATACCAAAGGACGTATATAAGCTTCTCTTAGGTTGTTGTTGGCCAAGAGCTCATAACAGATGTCGATCAGCTCTCGGTTGCTCCAGCGATAGGGGATATTAACGGCTCCACATGATCTCTTTAAGCGATCGAAATGCTTGTCAGCTTTAAAGATACGTGGTCCATTGTGGGTGTTATACGCACGTAAACCATCGAACACCGCATACCCATAATGCAATGACTGTGCAAAGGGATCCAATGCAGCCTCGGAAGCTTTTACAAAAGCTCCATCTAAATAGATCAATGTGTTTTTATCGTAATATTTCATAACCCAAAATTTACCTGATGATAGTAGTTCCCTTTGTTGTAATATTGGTGGTAAATCATGCTATCTCGAGCTTCTATAAAAACTTTCGATTTTCATTTCCTCAAGGTAGCAGGAATTACAATAATTGGCAATAGGTAAAGTGCTAATTTTGTATTTAGAATAAAATTTCATTAGGTGTGTTTTTATGAAATTTTATTTTTTAATAATGCCTTTTATTCGGTTTTATATTTTGTTAGTCGCATACCATATTTAAAATTGGTCTACACGGTTGAAAAATTATTTTTTGTTACAATGGTTGATTTTCTTCCTAAAATGAAGAAAATGTCAAAAAAACTTTAAAAAAAAAAGCTTCCGATATTTCTATCGGAAGCTTTTTAGATTTTATAAAATCGATTTGATTTAATCTCCGATAATTCCTTCAGCAAGCACGGTAATGACATTGTTTTTTGCTTCCACAACACCACCTTTAATGAACACTTCCTGTTCACCTTTACCTTGTTGAATAATTACTTTTCCATCTTCCAAAGTAGAAACGATGGCAGCATGGTCTTTCAAAATTTGAAAAGAACCCGCAGTGCCCGGTACAGTAACGGATGTTACTTCGCCTTCGAATGCTAATTTGTCTGGAGTGATAATTGTTAACTTCATTATTCTTAGATATAATCTAGATTAAACTGCTTCTGCTAATAATTTTTTACCTTTTTCGATAGCATCATCAATGTTACCGACTAAGTTGAAGGCAGCTTCAGGGTACTCATCTACTTCACCGTCAATGATCATATTGAAACCTTTGATGGTATCTTTGATGTCTACCAATACACCTTTTAAACCTGTAAATTGTTCTGCAACGTGGAAAGGTTGAGATAAGAAACGTTGTACACGACGTGCGCGGTGTACTGTTAATTTATCTTCTTCCGATAATTCGTCCATACCTAAAATGGCGATGATATCTTGTAATTCTTTATAACGTTGAAGAATTTCTTTTACACGTTGTGCAGTATTATAGTGTTCGTTACCTAAAACGGCAGGAGAAAGGATACGTGATGTAGAATCCAAAGGATCCACAGCAGGGTAGATACCTAACTCAGCAATTTTACGAGACAATACTGTCGTTGCATCCAAGTGAGCGAAAGTTGTCGCTGGAGCAGGGTCAGTTAAGTCATCGGCAGGTACATATACGGCTTGAACCGAAGTGATTGAACCGTTTTTAGTTGAAGTGATGCGCTCTTGCATTAAACCCATCTCAGTTGCCAATGTTGGTTGGTAACCTACGGCTGAAGGCATACGACCCAATAGGGCAGATACTTCAGAACCTGCTTGTGTAAAACGGAAGATGTTATCAATGAAGAATAATACGTCACGGCCTTGACCTTGGCCATCACCGTCACGGAAGTATTCCGCTACTGTCAAACCTGATAAAGCAACACGTGCACGTGCCCCAGGAGGCTCGTTCATTTGACCGAATACGAAAGTACATTTTGAATCTTTCATCAGTTCGTGGTCAACAGTTTCCAAAGGCCATTCGCCTTTTTCCATGCCTTCCATAAAGTGCTCACCATATTTGATGATACCAGACTCCAACATCTCGCGCAATAAGTCATTACCCTCACGTGTACGTTCACCTACACCGGCGAATACAGAAAGACCACCGTGACCTTTTGCGATATTGTTGATTAATTCTTGGATTAATACAGTTTTACCTACACCGGCACCACCGAATAAACCAATTTTACCACCTTTAGCATATGGCTCTAAAAGGTCAATAACTTTGATACCAGTAAAAAGTACTTCGGATTCAGTTGACAAATCTTCGAATTTAGGAGGTACGTTGTGGATAGGACGACCATTCTCTTTATTCAAATTTTGGATCCCGTCTATGGCATCACCAACTACATTGAATACACGACCTTTGATTTCTTCACCAACAGGCATTTTGATAGGAGCACCAGTATCGACAACTTCCATTCCGCGAACTAAACCTTCAGTTGCGTCCATGGCAATTGTACGTACACGATCCTGACCTAAGTGTTGTTGAACTTCTAATACAACACGTTGTCCATTTTCTTTTTGAATGTACAATGCATCGTAAATTTTAGGTAGATTTTCACTGTCGGCGAAGTTGACGTCAACAACTGGGCCGATAATCTGCGCTATTTTACCAATCTTGGGCATATTATAGGGACTAAATATTTATTAATCAATTTTATATAAGAGACATAAAAGGCCTCTTTTTTGGTCAGCAAAAATAAGGTTATTCGTTTTTAAAAACAAATAGAATTTGCAATTAAATTACAATTTTATTAATGTAGGTCAAAATGTTATCTATTGTAATTCTGTATGTTTCGATTTCTATACCTGCAAATATAGTTTTTCTCTTTTATTCGGCTAGGTATTTTTGAAGTTTACTGCATTACTTCGTTGAATCTTTTGTTTGTTTTGAGGAATGGTACCTGATGAAATAAAATCGACCTGTAACGGAGTACCTCAAGGAGTCGTTACAGGTCGATCAAAATAAATATGCTATTTTATGAGAAGCAGGACTATATTTTTTTATTTAGTTCGTCCTGCAACTGGCGCTTGAGCAGCTGTTCCTTTTCCATGGATTTTTTACGGAACGTAGCGAATTCTTCTTGCGATTGCTCCGCTGTCTTTTGGAATTCCACCGTGTCCACTTTCGCTTTCCGATAAGAAAATAAAAAGATAAATGCTGCTACGGCCAATACCGCAATGATCGTCCAAACAACTGTATTGTAAAAAGTTTTAGAGGTATTGATGCCCAAGAAAGAAAAACTTTCTGTTTTTTCCTTCTCCTGCGCCAGCTGATCTTTTAAAACCTGAATAGAATCTTGCAAAGTTTTGGTATTGGATGTATAGTTGCTTGAAGATGATTTTAAAGAGCTGATTTCCTTGTGGAGTTTTGCTACGGTATCTATGACATTTCGTTTCACAATATCCAGATTGGTTTTTCGCACCATCTTGAAATCATAGTTGTTTTTCGAAATATAATTCAGGTGGTCAAATTGATTTGCCAAACTTCCTTTTTTTAATCCATCCGGACTGTACTTGAAAGCATTATCCTGTTGTGCTGCTGTAGTGGCGGGAGCCGCAGTAGGAGTTTGTGCCTCCAGTAATGTATGTGATGAAATAAATAAAATTGTAAAGAATATAAATGCTAATCTCAATTTGCTCATGTTGTTTATTTTATAAAATGCGTTAATCCAGCCTATCCAAATTGCAAAACCAGGATATACCTGTGATAAATATAAGGAATTATTGAAAAAACGAAAATGTTAAGTGAAATATATTCCAATACATACCTGATTTTCCGTCACTTTATTATGATTCGATCGACCAACTTGGCAAATACCGTAAAAAGGACATGATCTTTTCCTTATAGATCGCCGTGTTTAGTTTGAAATAGTAGGCTCCTTTTTTTGAATTTTCCTTATCCTTTTCCTCCAGTTTGATGATGAGGTCTGAGGAAAGCAGTTTTCGGCTGAAATTGCGCTTATCCAATTCGATATTGTAAACACCCTCATAGAGTGCTGCAATCTGGGGAATCGTGAATTTCTCAGGCAGCAGTTCAAATAATATCGGATACAAAGCGGCTTTCATGCGTAGGCGGTGCTGTGCCGAAGCGATCATCTGATCATGATCGAAGATCAGTGTTGGATGCTCATGTAATGGAAACCATTGAGCTTCGTAATCGTCACTGAGGATATGTTTGTATTGCTGCGTATCAATCAGCGCAAAATAACAGATACTGACAACCCGGTCGCTAGGTTCACGCTTAGGTTCACCGAATACACTACATTGTTCCATGTATACATTTTCAAGTCCTGTTAACTGTTTGAGCACCCGGCTCGCCGCTTCTTCCGGACTTTCGTCAGATTGAACGAAACCACCCATCAGACTCCATTTATTTCTTTCTGGTTCGAAATCACGTTTAATTAAAAGTACTTCAAGGGATTCGCCGTTAAATCCAAATATGATACAGTCAACTGCCAAAAGGATCCCTGAATCTTTTTTATAATATTCCATCGTCTATCGTTTTATCATTTTATCTGACACCACCCCATTTATTCCACGAGCAAAACTATGTAAAAAAGTAAATAGCTAAAAATAAGTATAATAATTGTCTGATACATCCCTTTAAAAGGCTTTTATACGCCTATGTCGGGAATTCGGGTTAACCATAATTTGCTGCTATGAAGTTAGCTCTATTTTTTAAATATGAAAATTTTCTTTCATATTTAAAAAAATAAATGTTTATTTGACACTAATTGTTTTTTCAAGGCGAACTTCAGAAAGGGGGAGATTGAAAAATAAGGCGTTAGAGACAATTATAAGTTATAAACCAAATTCAACAAAAATGAATAAATCGTATGTCATTGGGGTGGACTATGGAAGTGATTCGGTCCGTTCGGTATTGGTTGATGCTAACAATGGCGAGGAGATAGCTTCTTCCGTATTTTACTACCCGCGTTGGAAAAGAGGGGAGTATTGTGATGCTGCTTTAAGTCAGTTTAGGCAACACCCCTTGGATTATATCGAAGGCTTAGAAGCAACAATAAAAGATTGTTTGCTCAAATCGGAAATCGACAATATTGGCGCAGCTGTAAAAGCAATTTCCGTGGATACGACGGGATCCACTCCAGTTGCCGTAAACGCAGCCGGGGTTCCATTGGCGTTGTTGGACGAGTTTAAAGACAACCCCAATGCTATGTTTGTTTTATGGAAAGATCATACAGCTGTTGGAGAGGCCAAAGAAATTAACCTGCACAATCAAAATAGTTCGGTGGATTATTTGAAGTATGTGGGTGGAGTATACTCTTCGGAATGGTTCTGGGCCAAATTACTTCATGTTTTTAGGGCTGATGAAAAGGTCCGTGCCGCCACCTATAGCTGGGTTGAGCATTGTGATTATATTCCTTTTCTATTGACAGGGGGAACACAGGTGTCTGCTATGAAGCGTGGAGTTTGTTCAGCGGGGCATAAATCGCTTTGGGCCGAAGAATTTGATGGCCTACCTCCAAATTCTTTCTTTTCAACACTTGATCCATTGCTGGATGGTTTGGTTGATCGCTTGTTTTCCGAAACATACACTGCTGATCAATCTGCTGGTCAGCTTTCGGAAGAATGGGCGCAACGATTAGGTCTTACAACATCAGTTGTTGTTGGTGTAGGTGCATTTGACTGCCATATGGGTGCAGTAGGAGGGCAAATTGAGCCCTATTATTTGAGTAAGGTGATGGGCACATCAACCTGTGATATGTTAGTTGCTCCAAAGGAAGATGTTCAGCATACCTTGGTCAAGGGAATCTGTGGTCAGGTAGACGGTTCCATTATACCGGGAATGATTGGTATGGAAGCTGGGCAGTCTGCATTTGGTGATGCTTACGCCTGGCTGAAACAGGTATTACTGTGGCCAACGAAAAATTTGATACAAGATGTTGAAGAGATCGATGAACGAACGCGCGAACAATTGATCGCAGCGTTGGAAGAGAAACTATTGGTCAGTCTAAGTGAGCAGGCGGCATTACTTCCCGTAACAGAAACATCAGAATTAGCTTTAGATTGGCTCAATGGCCGCCGAACTCCGGATGCGGATCAATCCTTGAAAGGGGCGATCACAGGCTTACACCTCGGAACAGATGCGCCGCGGATCTTCAGAGCGATTGTCGAAGCGACCTGTTTCGGTGCAAAGGCTATTGTTGACCGTTTCGTGGAGCAGGGTATTCCTGTAAAAGGCTTAATCGGTTTAGGCGGAGTTGCAAAAAAATCACCTTTTATTATGCAAATGATGGCCAATGTGATGAATATGCCTATTCGTATTCATAAAAGTGAACAGACTTGTGCCATTGGCGCAGCCATGTTTGCCGCAACAGCAGCTGGTTTATATAACCGGGTCGAGGATGCCATGAAGGCAATGGGGCACGGTTTTGAACGGACTTATATCCCTGAGGAAAAATGGGTGTCCATTTATGCCGAGCGTTATGAACATTACAAAGCGCTGGGTGCTTTTGTCGAAGGAAAGGAATCGCTCGCCATTACTGTTTAACCATTCAAATTTTAATCATGTATAATTCAATTAAAGAAGAAGCCTACCATTGCAATATGCAATTGCCCCAGCTGGGATTGGTGCTTTTTACATTTGGAAATGTGAGTGTTGTTGACCGTCACCATGAAGTTTTTGCCATTAAACCCAGTGGGGTCCCTTATGAGGAGCTTACACCGGAACATATGGTGATTGTAGATTTTGATGGTCATGTGGTTGAGGGTAATCTTCGGCCATCATCAGATACGAAAACCCATGCCCTATTGTATAAACAGTGGAAAGAGATTGGCGGTATAACACATACACACTCCACCTATGCGACAGCATGGGCACAGGCACAGCGGGATATTCCCATTTTTGGAACGACACATGCCGATCATTTGACCGTCGATATTCCTTGTGCCCCACCAATGCACGATGAGATGATCGCCGGAAACTACGAACATGAAACGGGGTTTCAAATTATCAATCACTTTGTCGAAAATAAGCTGGACTATAAAGAAGTGGAAATGATTCTGGTTGGCAACCACGCGCCGTTTGCTTGGGGTAAAACCGGAATAAAGTCTGTCTATAACAGTGCGGTGTTGGAACAGGTGGCGAAAATGGCTTGGTTGACAGAACAGATCAACCCGAATGCACCTCGATTAAAGTCTGCGCTGGTCAAAAAGCATTACGAGCGGAAGCATGGGGCCAATGCCTATTATGGTCAATAATTTTAATAAAAAATCTATAGCAAAAACTACAATTTACATGAATATCAATTTAAAAGAGCTTGAAGTCTGGTTTGTCGTGGGAAGCCAAGACCTTTATGGTGAAGAGACCTTGCGACAAGTGGCCCTACATGCTGAAGAAATAGCCCATTATTTAGATACCCAAGCGGTGATTCCGGTAGCGGTAAAATATAAACCGATCGTAAAAAATACAGACGAGATTTATGCAACATTGGCAGCCGCCAATAGTGAAAAAAATTGTATTGGGGTCATTACTTGGATGCATACCTTTTCACCTGCAAAGATGTGGATCCGAGGATTAAAAGCGTTGCAAAAGCCATTGTTGCATCTGCATACGCAGTACAACCAGGATATCCCGTGGCATAGTATCGATATGGATTTTATGAACCTTAACCAAAGTGCGCATGGGGATCGTGAATTTGGACATATCGTTAGCCGCTTAAAAATAGCGCGTAAAGTCGTCACTGGCCATTGGCAAGATGCGGAAGTATTGGAACGGATTAATGTTTGGGCGCGTGCAGCCGCAGGCTGGCATGACTGGCAAGGAGCCAAATTTGCACGCTTCGGTGACAATATGCGTTATGTGGCTGTTACAGATGGCGATAAAGTGGAGGCAGAGTCGCAATTTGGTTTCGCTGTAAACACCTATGCCATTGGGGATCTAGTGGAGGTGATTAATGCGAGCACTGAAGCGGAAATCGCGGCATTATTAGCAGAGTACGAAGCAACTTATGAGCTAGCCGAAAATGTGAAAGCTGGCGGTGAATATCGTGCTAACCTCATCGAAGCTGCTAAGATAGAAATTGGCCTACGGAAGTTTTTGGAACAAGGAGACTTTAAAGGTTTTACGGATACTTTTGAGGATCTGCATGGCATGGTACAACTTCCGGGCCTGGCGGTACAGCGTTTAATGGCTGAGGGGTATGGTTTTGCCGGTGAAGGGGATTGGAAGACGCCGGCTTTGGTGCGTGCTTGCAAAGTAATGGGAGCAGGATTACCGGGTACGACGGCATTTATGGAAGACTACACCTATCATTTTGATCCGCAGAATCCCATGGTACTTGGCTCACACATGTTGGAAGTGGACCCCGCATTGGCAATTGGAAAACCACGAATAGAAGTGCATCCACTAGGCATTGGCGGCAAGGCAGATCCTGCTCGCTTGGTTTTTAATGGCCAAAGTGGTGATGCATTGAATGCTTCTTTGGTCGATATGGGAACGCGTTTCCGTTTGATCGTGAACAAAGTACAAGGTGTTGCTGTAGAAGAAGAACTCCCTAAACTTCCTGTCGCACGGGTGTTATGGAAACCGCTGCCCGATATGAAAACAGGTTGCAGTGCCTGGATTGTGGCTGGGGGTGCGCACCATACTGCCTACAGTTTGAGCTTAACACCCGAATACCTGGAAGATTTTGCACGTATGGCGGGTTTAGAATATGTATTGATCGACGAGGATACTACGGTAGCAAGACTCGAAGACCAATTGAAATGGAATGAACTCTATTATTTACTGGGTAAATAATAACCTAAGCCATTTATACCTGTTCTTCGCGGTATAAATGGCTTATTGATAATAACCAATTTGGGAAATATGGAAAAATTTGCAACGGTAGATTACATCATCTTCGTAATTTACTTCTTTATTGTAGCCGGTTATGGCTATTGGATTTATCGTAAAAAGACGAATAGTTTAAGCAGCAGCAAGGACTACTTTCTGGCGGAAGGATCACTGACCTGGTGGGCCATAGGCTCTTCATTGATCGCATCGAATATTTCTGCTGAACAGTTTATTGGCATGAGCGGCAATGGATTTGAGGTCGGTATTGCTGTAGCTGCTTACGAGCTCATTGCTGCGGTAGCGTTAATTATTGTTGCGGTTTGGTTTATTCCGGTCTATCTGAAAAACAAGATTTTCACGATGCCTCAGTTTTTGAACAACCGATACAATGAAACGACGAGTCTCATCATGGCAATCTTCTGGTTGTTTTTGTATGTTTTTGTCAATCTGACATCTATCCTGTATCTCGGTGCAATTGCCATTTCGAGTATGGCCGGAGGTGGCGACAGCTTCCACACCATTACAGTTGCTTTAGCCGTATTTGCCGTCATCATTACGCTGGGGGGAATGCGTGTTATTGGTTTTACAGATGTTATTCAGGTTGTTGTATTAATTATTGGTGGTATAGCGACCACCTATGTGGCATTGACCTTGGTCAGTGAACATTTTGGTTTGGGACAAGACGCCTTGGCTGGATTCAATAAATTGATGGAAGATTCGCCGGAGCATTTTAACCTATTTGTCGATAAACCAGGGCCAGGAGCTAGTCAGGAAGATATCAATAAGTATCTGATGCTGCCTGGAATAGGAATGTACCTTGCCGGAATCTGGATTGTCAACCTAAATTACTGGGGTTGTAATCAATACATCACACAACGCGCTTTGGGAGCCGATCTAAAGACTGCACGCACAGGGATTCTTTTTGCGGGATTTCTAAAATTGTTTATGCCAATTATCGTTATGCTTCCAGGGATAGCCGCTTATGTGCTATACAAAAATGGTGCGTTACAACACGAAATGGCTCCTGGAGGAGTGTTTCACGCCGATAATGCATATTCAGCGATATTGGGCTATCTGCCCAATGGAATGAAAGGGCTTGCGCTGGCGGCGCTTACAGCGGCTATTGTGGCCGGATTGGCCGGAAAGGCCAATAGTATCGCAACGATCTTTACATTGGATATCTTTAAAAAATACATCAATAAAGATGCGGGCGAAGCAAAAATGGTGTGGGTTGGAAAGATAACCATCGTGATCTCTATTCTACTTTCTGTTTTGTTTACCTGGAATGATGCGCTGGGCATCGGTGGTGCCGGCGGATTTACTTTTATCCAAAAATATACAGGCTTCATCAGCCCAGGTGTTTTTGCGATGTTTTTGCTAGGAATGTTTTGGAAAAGGACGACAGGTGCAGCCGCCATTACAGGCCTTGTTACGGGATTTGCGTTGTCTATATTTTTCAATGAGTTTGCAACAAAGGTTTTCGGACCAGAGACATGGATCTATACGGCATATCTCAACAAAGCGGGCGTTTATGAAATACCATTCCAGATATGTATGGGACTCGCATTTGTATTTACAATGATTGCTATGATTGCTGTGAGCTTATTTGGACCAAAGGTTAATCCAAAAGCTTTTGTATTGGATCGGTCGATGTTTAAAGTAGAACCATCCGTATTGGCATTAATTGTTGTGACTTTATTGTTGGTGACCGCTATCTACGTGCGTTTTTGGTAGAATGTTGCCATTTGAATAATTAAAAAATTATGAACCATTCCTAATGAAAATTAGGAAGCCTCCATCAGACCGATGGGGTAAAACTTAATTACAGATGAATAAGAAAATTATTATTGGTTTGTTGACTTGTGCTTCATTGGCTTATGGCTGCCAATCTTCATCAACTCAAAATAAGCAAGCAGCAACGATGGCTGATTCTACTTCCAGCCCTGCTTTCGACAGTCAGATTGATGGTAAAGAAGTTAAACTGTTCCAGCTCAAGAACGACAAACTCGCCATTACGTTGACAAATTATGGTGCACGTCTGGTGAGTTTAAAAGTCCCGGATAAGAACGGTAAAGCGACTGATGTGATTTTGGGCTATGATTCGGCCAAAGAATACAAGGATAACTATAATAATTTTTACGGCGCCATTGTAGGGCGTTATGGTAACCGGATCGGGAAAGCATCATTTAAACTGAATGGTGAGGTGTATACGTTGGAAAAGAATGATGGCGAGAACTCACTTCATGGCGGTACCAATGGCGTTTACAATAAGGTGTGGGATGTTGTTAGTAGCACTAATACATCAATCACATTAGCCTATACCTCACCTGATAAAGAAGCGGGGTATCCAGGAACGGTCAAGATGGAGGTTACCTACACCCTGGAGGACAATGGTGCTTTGGCCATAGCCTATCAGGCGACAACAGATAAAGAGACGGTCTTAAATCTGACCAACCATGCGTATTTTAACCTCAATGGAGCCGGAGATTCTTCTATTTTGGATCATGAACTTCAGATTGATGCAAAGGCAATTACCGAAGTTGATAATACCTTGATCCCAACAGGAAAGAGCTTGCCTGTCGCGGGCACCGCATTCGATTTTACCAAACCGACACGCATTGGCGCTCGTATTGAAGATCAAAATGCTCAACTGAAGATTGGAAAGGGCTATGACCATAATTTTGAACTCAACAAGAAGGATGGTTTCCAGAAGGTCGCACAGGTGTATGCTACCAAGACAGGTATTGAAATGGACATCTACACAACCGAACCAGGCTTGCAGTTTTACAGCGGTAATTTTATGAAGGATTCGGATCCTAAAGGGAAAGAGGGAAAAGTGTATCCATTCCGTTCTGCCTTCTGCTTGGAGACACAACATTTTCCAGATGCACCAAATCACCCCAGTTTTGCGTCAACGGTGTTAAAACCTGGCGAAAAATATAGTTCAAAGACAACCTATCAATTTAGTGTGAAATAATAAAATCGATATGATGAAGCTAAGATTAAAATTAGGCGTTGTTTTTACGCTGGCCACTGGATTACTGTATGGACAGAGTAGTGTAAGATTGGAAACACCACAGCAGGAGCAGATTATAAGTCGACATATCTATGGACATTTTGCCGAACATTTGGGACGCTGTATTTATGATGGATTTTATGTCGGTGAGAAAAATGATTCGATTCCCCATGCTGACGGCGTCCGGAAAGATATCATCGAAGCTCTTAAGAAGTTGAATATTCCCAATTTGCGTTGGCCAGGAGGATGTTTTGCCGATACGTATCATTGGAAGGATGGCGTTGGCCCCAAAGCCCAGCGTCCTGCTATCGTAAACAATTGGTGGGGCGGCGTGACAGAGGATAACTCTTTTGGTACACACGATTTTCTCAATATGTGTGAATTGTTGGGTGCAGAGCCTTATCTGGCGGGAAATGTGGGGAGCGGTGAGGTGCAGGAACTTGCCGACTGGGTTCAATATGTGAATTTTAAAGGCGAGAGCCCCATGTCGGATTGGCGACGAAAAAATGGTCGGCAAGAGCCTTGGAAGGTGAAATTCTGGGGCGTAGGAAATGAAGCCTGGGGCTGTGGCGGAAATATGACTGCCGATTACTATACAGACATCTACCGCAAATACGCCACGTTTATGTCGGACTGGACCAATGGAAGCGGTTTGTATCGAATCGCCTCGGGAGCCAATAGTGCCGATTATAATTGGACGGAGACTTTGATGAAGAAAATTCCAAGTGGTTTGATGAAAGGCATGGGACTTCATCACTATGCCGTGATCAACTGGGACGACAAGGGCTCTGCAACGCAATATTCGGAGGAGGAGTATTTTAAAACCATGAAATCAGCTTGGTTTATGAATGAGCTCGTGGAAAAGAATATCGCCATCATGGACAAATATGATCCGAAAGGACTGGTGGATCTGATCGTAGACGAATGGGGCGGCTGGTATGCGGTAGAACCTGGCACGAATCCGGGCTTTCTCTACCAACAAAATACCATGCGTGATGCCATGATTGCAGGAATGACACTCAATATCTTTAACAATCATGCTCGCCGGGTGAAGATGGCCAATCTTGCCCAAGCCGTGAATGTATTGCAAGCTGTTATCCTGACAGAAGGAAAGAATATGATTTTGACGCCGACTTATCATGTGATGGAAATGTATAAGGTACATCAGGATGCCAAGTTAATTCCTATTTCCCTTCAATCAACGGATTTTGAATTTAACCAAGAAAAAATTCCGGCCGTGTCGGTTTCAGCCTCTCAAGATCAGCAAGGTCGTACACATATCTCCTTAGTAAATATTGATCCGAAAAAGAATAATAAGGTAAAGGTAGATTTGGGTTCGGTGAAAGCTGGAAAAGTAACAGGTCGAATACTTACCGCGGACAACCTACGCGATTATAATTCCTTTAAGAAACCCGCAACAATTGCACCTGTTGTGTACAATAAGGCAAAGGTTGTAAATGGTACAATTGAAGTGGACATTCCTGCATTTTCAGTTATTGTATTGGAATTAATATAACAGCTAATTTTGATAGGGTTGTCATGTCGTGTTACCCTATTTGTGCTGTTAAAGCTGGTGTAAAACCTGAAATAATAAATTATTGTTGAAAAAATAAATATAGGGATGAAAAGAGTACTGTCAACACTGTTACTGTTAGCGAGCTTGGGCTCTTCAGCATTGGCGCAGTCACCGATAACATTAAATGTTGCGTTGGATAAACCTACAGGCAACATATCGCCGCATATGTGGGGCGTCTTTTTTGAAGATATCAATCTTGGTGCCGATGGGGGAATCTATGCAGAATTGGTAAAGAATAGATCATTTGAGTTTGATCAGCCTTGGATGGGCTGGAAAAAGCTCGAAAATGGTCCTGAGGGAAGCTACCTGCTACTAAACGATGGCAAACGTAAAGGGAACAAACGTTATTTAAGGATACATAGTGCAGCTAACCTGAAATTAGGTCTACAAAATGAAGGCTTTAGAGGAATGGGAGTGAAAGCGGGTGCAGCATATGAGTTCTCAGTACAATACCAAAGTGCAGCTAAAGGAATGAAAATCCATGTTGAACTGCTCGATCAACAGAATAAAGTTATTGGAACAGCTGAACTTCCGCTTGAATCCGTCGGATCATGGTCTGAAGCTGCAGTCAAATTTCCTGCCAACCAAACGACAGATAAAGCCAAATTAAATGTGTGGTTTACAGGGACAGGTACGTTAGACGTCGATATGCTTTCGTTATTTCCAGTAGACACCTGGAAAGGTAGACCGAAGGGTTTACGTAAAGATATGGTTCAGATGCTTGCCGATATGAAACCCGGCTTTATCCGTTTTCCTGGCGGCTGTATTGTTGAAGGGAGAGATTTGGCCAATCGGTTTCAATGGAAAAAAACGGTTGGACCAATAACGGAAAGGGAATTGATTATCAACCGCTGGAATACCGAGTTTAGCCATCGTCTGACACCTGATTATTTTCAGACCTTCGGTTTAGGATTTTATGAATACTTTTTGCTGGCGGAAGATATTGGCGCATCTCCGGTGCCAATTCTCAATTGCGGTATGGCCTGCCAATTTAATACCGGTGAAGTGGTACCCTTAGATGAGTTAGATACATATGTTCAAGACGCTTTGGATCTGATTGAATTTGCTAACGGCACAACAGCTACAAAATGGGGAAAATTACGAGCGGATATGGGGCATCCTGAGCCTTTCCACCTCAGCATGTTGGGCGTTGGAAATGAAAATTGGGGCCCGCAATATATCGAGCGGTTAACCGTCTTCAAGAAAGCGTTAAACGAGAAACATCCGGAGATCAAAATTATCGCCAGTTCGGGTACCGATCCCGAAGGAGATCGTTTTGACTTCTTAGATGATAAACTGCGGGCGATGAATATCGATATCATTGATGAACATTATTACCGCCCACCATCCTGGTTTCTGTCGAGCGCCAATCGTTATGATAATTACCCTAGAAATGGGGTGAAAATCTTCGCAGGGGAATACGCTTCGCATACCACACGACCAAACGGTCCTGGCAAAAGTACCTGGGAGGCGGCCCTCTCGGAAGCCGCTTTCATGACGGGCCTGGAACGAAATGGCGACGTAGTGGAAATGGCATCTTACGCGCCATTATTCGGTCATGTCGAAGGCTGGCAGTGGTCACCTGATTTAATTTGGGTGGATAACTTGCAGGTATATGGAACACCGAGCTACCACGTGCAAAAATTATATGCGACCAATAAAGGGACAAGTATTGTTCCGATCAAACGGGATGGTGAATTCGTAGCGGGCAAAGATAGCCTATATGCTTCTGCAGTATTTGATGCCGTTGCGCAACAGCTTATCGTGAAAGTCGTCAATTACAATAGTAAGCCGATGAAAGTGAACCTTGCCATAAATTCGAAGAAAAAGCCTGCTGCGACAGCAGAGAAAATCACCTTGGCCAACGCCAACTTAAACCAGAGTAACAGTATCGAGGAACCATTGAATATCCGTCCAAAGCAAAATACAATAACTTATAAGGGGAAGACAATTGTTGAAACATTTGAACCTTACTCCTTGACCTTGATAAAATTGACCGTAAAATAAGATGAATATCCGCATACTCATTTTTACAACCCTGATGCTATTTGTGCATAACTTGTTTGCACAGGTGAAGGAATCGGATCTGGCTGCTTACCTCATGGTTTATTTTAAGGATGAAAGCCATGGTCTGTATGTTGCTGTCAGTCAGGATGGCTATTCTTTCACCGATATCAATAAAGGAAAACCGATCATTGCTGGTGATAGCATTGCACAGCAGAAAGGTATTCGCGATCCCTATATCATGCGTGGAAAAGATGGTTATTTTTATATGGTCATGACAGATTTACATATCTACGCAAAAAAGCAGGGTTATAGAAATACGGAATGGGAGCGTGACGGAGTTGCATTTGGATGGGGTAACAACCGGGGTATTGTCTTAATGAAATCGCCTGATTTAATTCACTGGAAGCATACGGAGCTCTACTTGGAGAAAGCCTTTAAGGCTGGGAAAATGTTGGCGCCTTTTGGGCTCCCGAACTCATCTATGATGATCGGAATGGTAAAATGATGATCTATTTTACGATGCGGTTTGGCAATGGACTGAATCAGCTCTACTATGCCTACTTAAATAAGGAGTTCACAGCATTTGAATCAGAACCACAGCTTTTGTTTCAATACCCCAAATCAAATAAAAATTATATCGATGGCGATATGCCGAAGGTGGGGAATAAATACCATCTTTTTTATGTTGCCCATGATGGTGTTCCAGGCATTAAGCAAGCTGTTTCAGACCACCCGAATGGACCCTATCAGTATGATGATCGTTTCTATGACCCTGAGCCAGAAGCCTGTGAAGCTCCGAATGTGTGGAAAAGGATAGGGGAAGAAAAATGGGTGTTAATGTATGATATCTATGGGATATCACCACATAATTTTGGCTTCAGTGAAACCACAGATTTTAAAAATTTTGTTGATCTGGGACACTTTAATGCAGGTAAAATGAAATCTACTAATTTCACTTCGCCCAAACATGGTGCTGTCATCCCAATAACAAAGCAAGAGTTGCAGCGATTAGCAAAGCATTGGCAGTTTGATTTGTCTTTCCCAAAAAAATAGAAGCGCGTTAGCGCTGATCTTCGTACCTTATTGCCTTTATATGGCAATAAGGTACTTAACCAAATAAATTGCTAGTGAATTTCAGCTTAATACCGAGTTGAAAATTATGGATTGTTTTGAAGATCTCTTTAATTGTCGCCTTTTCGATATTGGTTAAGCTATCGATAGGTACATAATTGTTGGGCGCCAGTTTAGCGATACGGATCTGGTTGGCCTGATTTTTTAAACGGATCGACATCAGGTAATAATAGGATTGATTTAATTCCTCGTACTGTTCTTGTGTGAAGATGCCCAATTCAAGGAGCTGTTTCAACCTACCACCGGTATTTTCTTCATAAATTCTGTTTTGCAGTGCGTAAACCCGGACTAAGTCAACAATGGGTGTCATCGCTTTCTTGATATTGAAGACTTCAGAAGAACCTATTGTTTGCGTTTTTATTGCCTTGAAAAATGTGAGCGGCGGTTCATATTGCAGCGCATTCTTTGCAATGAACGTAAAAAAACGCTCGTTGGGTTTTTGTAGCTCAATATTGAGAAATTCTTTGAGTTGATCAATAATGCCCTGGTCACCATATAATCGCCTACAGTCGAAGAAGGTCGAAAATTTAATCGCATTCTCGGGGATGCTCTCTTCAATCCATTTCTTGTAATTTTTCTTCCAATGCGACAGCGAATGTGTCCATTCGGGATTACTGGCCATATATCCACCGGTACAGTAGCTAAAACCGATGGTATTGAGATGATCCGACACGCGACTGGCAAAATTGAGGAAATACGCGCGTACGAGCTCCCGTTGTTCGTTTGCTTTATCTTCATAAATAATGGCGTTATCTTGGTCGGTCATTAGCGTTTGTTCTTTCCTTCCTTCGCTGCCCGTTACCATAAACACAAATTTGGCGGGTGGCTCGCCCATTTCCCCGATCACTTTTTCAATTACTTTAAGGGCAATACTGTCGGCAACGGTCGTGATGACCTGGTTCGCAATCTCGGCATTTACACCCCTACCGAGCAATTGGTGAATAATCTCGGGAACATTATTCCATTTTTCACGCAACTCATCCAGCGTTTCGGCGAGTTTAACCGATTGAATGAATACGAGCGGAGACTGCCCCTGTTCACTCAATAGCCGATTTCGACTAAGGAAACCGATATAATTGCCCGCCTTCTCGACAAGGAGATACCTCGATTTCGTGCGGAACATCATCAGTACCGCCTCGTAAAGATAGGCCTGATCGGAAATACTGACAATGGGGTTATCCATAACCTGCGCGATAGATTGTGTTGCCGGAATCTGCTGGGCCACGACATTGTCTCTTAAGGTAATATCGGTTGCATAGCCGAGAATCTGCTCCTCCTTTTTAATAAATATGCAGCTTACCTTGTGTTTCGCCATGGTCTGTGCAGCCTCAAAGATGGGGGTATCGGGTGTACAGGATACGATATCTTTATAGGTAATATGCTCAATTTTGCGCGAATAGAGTTGGTCTGCCGCAAAGTAGCTTTCCTCAAAGGAAGCTGGCGACTTCACAAAATGAGAAAACTCCTCATCTAACATTCTTTTTCCAAAGGAATTGGTGAAAAAATGGAAAAACTCTTCATTCGCATTACACAACTCAATAAAGTCTTTTCGGGGTAAACGATAAATAATTGTACCTTTTTTCGCAATAACAGACTTGAGTGCTTTTGTTCGGTTTAATAAGACTGATATTCCACCAAAACAATACGGCTTATGGTGTATTTCGACCAATCGTTTATTATCGGAAACATCCAGAAAGAACGTTTCATATTCACCTTCGAGGATTAAATCAACACCATCCATATCCGTAATGTTCTGCCGATAAACTAAGGTATCTTTGGAAAAACGATGTTCATTGAATCTGTCGACGATACTCAATTGTAGGGTTTCGGGCAGAATTTGAAATGGCTGAGTCGATTTCAGTAGGCGTGGTATAGCGTCGGGGTTTTTCATGGAAGTTACATTAACAGATGTTTTCGAATTCAGCTTGCTGATTTTGTATGTCCTGCTCGGATAATTCAACTTTTCGAATCATTTCAAAATAACATTTAGCGGTAATCTCGGCATCTTTTTCTGCATTATGCATTTCGGTCGCTGGACTCGAAAATAGCGTTTCATGTAGCGATGAAAGTGGAAGATGTACCATATTCGGATTCCGAACGTATTTTTTGCTATGCAACAAGGTGCAAAAATATGCTAAGTTATGAAATGGAATAGCCAAGTTGGATCGATAGAATTCGGCTGCTAATACCTGCAGGTCGAATGATAGAAAATGGCCGATTAACTGCGGCTTATATTTTTTGATGTCATGACTGAATTTCCGTAATACGTCTTTTTTCTTCTCACCATATTTCATTAGAAAAGGTGGTGTCAATCCATGAATCTGTTCGGATGCAGGACTGATTGGTATTAACGGCTCATAAATATATTTATTGGTTCGTTTAACTTCATGTTGCTCTTCGTCATAAATGATCCAAGCCAGTTGCAAGATGTGGGGCCAATTATCACCGTCCATGTAACTCTTGTTCCACTTTTTCGGTAAACCAGATGTTTCCGTATCTAAGAATAGCAAATATTTTTTCAATGAATTGTCGGTAATTAATAATTAAAAGTAATCAAAATTTGCCGAGGAAAGATGGTAAATCAGCTTATATTTTTGCTGTGGGAGCGCAGGGAGGGCAGGGAGGGCACTGATGCTATCTAATAATTTTAGTTACACTAAAAAGGCTGATTTATTTTGTAAATCAGCCTTTTTTAAAATAAGAATATCTCTTATTTCTTTAACGTCTTCACAGGGAACAAATCAATAACACCTTTTGCAACCTTGCTGATGTTATTAATTGCTTTTTCTGGATTGTCAACATCGCCAGAACCACGTGCCTGCCAGATCACTGCATTTGTTTTACGATCGATGGCTTCGATAATCAAATGGCCATAACGATAGCGTTCTTTTGCAACTGGGTAATAACCGCCGCCATAGTAATATGGTGAAAACCATGGACGGTACCAGCCCCAGGGGCCACCCCATCCGTAATAACCGCCGCCGCCATAGACCAAACGGCTTTTATTGTTGACAATGGTAATATACCGAAATAGTAAATCAGGATTATCTTTAGAATATTGTAGGCCCTTTGCCTCCAGCGCAGTATTCGCAGCATCCAGGATATTAGCTTTGGCGATATCGTTGTCAAAATAAGACTTCGAAAGCGAGTCTACCGGAGGTAACCAAGCATAGGTCTTGAAAGGAGTAAAATCCATCTTTTCTACCCGAGTGGTATTGTATTGATAAGACGAACATGATGCGAGTGCGACGCAGAGCACCAAAAATAATAGAATCTTTTTCATCGTAGTAATTTATTTATCAACTGTGATGAATCTACCATGAGTATTTTGTCGCTGCATTGGACAACCACACTCATGATGGTTCATGGCCTATATGGAACTTATATTTATTTAACTAATTTGTTTTTATTCTTTATCCGCATACCTTTCAATTGTAAAAATAGTACAGTTGACGGTCTTCATGGCAATTGTTTTTTTATCGTCCGGGATGCTACCATCCTTTTTGATTTTACAATCTATTGCTTTAGACAAAAAACTATAAATATGGTTTAATCCGAATTGTAAAATTAATAAGGATATTTTGCCACCAACGGAATCTGCCTTCCTGGACCAAAAGCTTTTGGACTAATACGCAGGATGGGAGGAGCTTGAAAACGTTTGAATTCCGCATTATTAACCAATTTACATACCCTTTCTACTAACGATTTTTCAAAGCCCATTGCTACAACCTCAGATCCTGCTTTCTCATTTTCGATGAGTTCAAAGAGGATTTGATCCAATAGATCGTATTCCGGCAGCGAGTCCGAATCTTTTTGATCTGGCCGAAGTTCCGCAGAAGGCGCTTTTTCAATGGTATTGACTGGAATGATCTCCCTTTCTCGATTGATATAGCGCGCTAAATCATAGGCTTTGGATTTGTAAACATCACCGATTACAGAGATGGAACCTGCCATATCACCATAGAGTGTACCATATCCTACAGCAGCCTCACTTTTGTTGGATGTATTGAGTAAAATATTGCCGAATTTATTGGAAGCGGCCATCAGAATTACCGCACGTGCGCGCGCTTGAATATTCTCTTCAGTCGTATCTGGCTGCAGCCCTTCAAAAAGAGGAGCTAAACTATGTTCGAAGGCATTGGCAATATCTTTGATCGGAACGATATAATGTTTGCAACCGGTATTGTTGACAAGATCCATCGCATCTTTTATCGAATGGTCGGAAGAGTAGACCGATGGCATCAGAATGGCTAATACATTATCGGCACCCAGAGCCTCGCAGGCCAAAGCAGCAACTAAGGCCGAATCTAGCCCACCGGACAAACCTAAAACCGCCTTCTTGAAACCAGATTTTTGAAAATAATCACGTAGCCCGAGGATCAATGCATCATGTATAAGAGCCATCTCAGCAATAGACTCTTTCGAAGATGCTGTGGTGGAGGTTATATTTCGTTGATGATAAGTGACAAATTGAAGATCTTCTTCAAAGCTTTTTAGTTCAGCAATTTTTGTTCCTTCATTATTCAGGGCGATTGAGCGGCCGTCAAAGATAATATCCATGTGAGCACCAATTTGATTGACATAAATGAGCGGTCTGCCAGACTTTGTTACCTGTTGGCTGAGTACCTTGATCCGTTCATCAAAATGGGTATAGGAAAAAGGGGAGGCCGCAATGTTGATGAGGAGGTCTGGATTTTCTTTTCTCAATTCCGCCATGGGATCACCAACGTAAGAATTGCCCCCGTCGTCATCATCCCACAAATCTTCACATATGGTTAAGGCGATTTTTACGCCTTTCAACTCGATACAATCAAAACGTCTGCTGGGTTCAAAATAACGATATTCATCAAATACATCGTAATCGGGCAAAAGGCCTTTTTTAACAATGTTTCGGACTGCCCCATGCTCAATAAATACAGCGGTATTATAAAGCTCTTTGCCCTCAGGATCGCTGTTTTTGACGGGGGCTCCGATGATACAGGCGATATCCTGACAATGAGCAGCGATTTGATGAATAGCTTCATCGCATTGACGTTTAAAGGCCTTACTTCGCAAAAGATCCTTGGCAGGATAACCACCAATCGCGAGTTCGGCGAAAATAATAAGATCGGCCGTTGCTTCTTTGGCCTGTTGGATCGCGCTAATTATTTTTTTAGTATTTGCTTCAAAATTACCGATATGGTAATTCAATTGTGCTAAAGCTATTTTCATATGCTATTAATCGTCTAACTAAATAAGATACCAATTGATGTCGGATCTTCTCACAAATTTATTTCTTTTTTTTGATACTCAGACCGCCCTTGGTCGAATAAAAGCGCTAAATTATCTTCCGATCAATTGAAGCACATCGTATTACCAGTTATGGCCTGTAAGTGGAATGAATGCACAGTCAGTCCATGTTGAGTCGATCTGTTAAGCTGCTATCGTTGTAGATGTATGTTTTTTACAACGCGTGACGATATCGAATGTGCTAAATTGTTTTAACATAATTTTAACAACGTTAAATGCTGTTAAATTTCTTGACATGAAAGCAGATCTGTAGTACCTTTGATATATCAAAAGAAACGAAAGATATTAAAAATAATATATAAAGAACTTTTCATAATTTAGGTTAATAATTGGTTAGGTAAAGCTCGGAGTTCCCCACTTCGAGCTTTTATTTTTTCTAAAATCCTGTTTCGAGTGGTGTTTCAATTTCCTCCTTGGTTTAATTAATTTAAAGTGTTGTTTTCGGATCATACCATTACCGCACAGCAGCGATCCTTTTGTTACTTAAGTATAGCGCCTTTCTTTTTTCTCTTTCATTTTTTCTACAGAAAAATTAGAATTAGATAGTGACCAAATTAACTCTTTAGACAGTACTTGTTCAGTGATCGTTCAGTGCTTGTTCAGTGATTGCTCAGTGAACACTGAATTACTAGTGACTGATCACTGTTTAAAAATTGATTAAAAATTATTATTAGGTATAAGTAGGTATCAAGATATATCAGTATTAATATCGATCTTACTTTTGAGTTTTTGGATAATTTTGGAAACACTAAAACTATCGTCCGATAAACAGATCAATCCTTATTTCTTAGTTTGAAGAGATTGTGGGAGCATATTTCCCTGTAGAGAGGGGGCGATATGAGGCAATGATGCTGTGAAGGTTTATGTTGAAAACCTCTTTGAACTAAAAAGCTCCTAAAATGAGATCATTTTAGGAGCTTTTATGCTTTATTGCTTCAGAAGGGGCGATAATTATTTGATATCTGTAACTTCAATGACAAAATCCAATGGTGAGTTTGCCGGAATAGTTCCGACAGCCTGGTTTTGGTATCCATAAAGGGAAGGTGCCATGATGTGAATTTTACTGCCTTTTTGTAGACCTTTTTCGGTTAAGCCGCCCAATTTCATGTCACCGATTTTTTGTGGTGCAAATGCGAAGGTCCAAGCAGGAATAATGGTGCTATAAAATGGATATTGATACCCCGTGTTTGTGATGATTTCAAATTCTTTGGCAGTATCAGTTTTATCAAATACACTTCCACTCAATAACTTTCCAACATATTTTACAGTCGGTTTAAATTTTAAGTATTTACCATTTAATGTGTCAACCACTTTATATTCATAATTTCCGGTTCCTTCGGCAAGAATTTCATACCAAATTCCCGTTTCGCTGATGTATTGTGCATCGGGGTAATTTTGGCTAACGTAATTTTTAAGTGTTACAGAATCCGTTTTAAATTGTGCATTCGCATCATAAACAGGTGCATCGTCACTTTTGTTACAGCTTACAATAAGGAAAGCGATTGCTGCAATTCCCATGAATAGTGGTGATAACAGTTTTTTCATTGTATTTTTTTATTGGTTTTTCAAGGAAAAGCTATTTTCTTTATAAAAGTAGCTTTGCAAATGTATATTATTTTTTCTTCGTTAGAAGTTTTCACTGTAAGAATTAACATTTTGATACAGTAATTTACACTTCTGAACGTGGAATTAGCTGTTTGGTATTAAACCGACGTAATTACGCATATCAGCATGTTGACTATTCTGGCACATTGGCTACTTTCGGTGAGTGCTTACAAAAAAGCCATTTTCACTAGGAAAATGGCTTTTTTGTCTACTGTATTTTTAGCAGATATAATACAGAATTGTTAGCTGTTTTTATGAAACAAGACAATTATTATTGATTTTTGATGTCAATAACCTCAATCGTAAAATCTAAAGGAGATTTTGCAGGAATAGTAACATTTCCTGTTGAAGAGTCTTTTTGGTCATTATCACCATATGCCCATGGAGAGGGTGTAATAAATCTAATTTTTGATCCTTTTTTTAGCCCGTTTGTTGTAATCCCTCCTGTTTTTTCTTCTTTACCATTAAAAGTAATTGATTTTGGTAAAAAGGCAATTTGCCAAGCCGGAATTACTTTGGAAAGGTTGAAAGAAGCTGTTTTTCCCTCCTCTGTTTGCTGAAAGACAGTTCCACTTGGAACAAGTTTTCCAACATATTTTACGGTCACATTAGGGGCAATAATTCCGCCATTTCCACTGAATGAGTAAGTGTAAGAACTCTCATCTCCTGCAGCTAAAACTTGATATGCTAATCCCAATGAATCAATGTATTGTACATTTTGAAGTTGGTTATCTGCAACATATTTTTTAATCAGAGGGAATTGTTCATCAATTCTTTTTTTATTGATCGAATCTTGAACACGTTGTTTCTCTGTTTGCTCTTTGTAATAGGCATCCCAATCAAAGTTATCTTTATTACAAGCCGTAAATAGAACTCCCAGACACAAAAACGCCATTAATAATTTCGTGATATTTTTCATAATTTCTTAAAGTGTGTATTAATTATAAAATCCAAAACGCAGGAATAATGGAGTTCGCTACACGTAAATGTTAAATTATTCTAAAAAAATAGCTAACTCCTTTGAATTCAGGTATTTTTGTCGTATGTTTTTTAGCCGAAATTCACTATCAAAACGTAGGAGAGTTGGGAAAATCATTTTTCTCCCTTGTAGCAATTGCAAAGCTAAAGGATGGAATTGTCCTGTTTTTTTTCTTTTCTTTAGGGGCTTCCATATGCTTCGATCAAAAGCAATCTCATCGATAGATTCTGCGTCGAGCTTCACCGCATAGTAGCGCTTGTTGATTAATTGGACAATCTCTTTTTTTGTAAAGATTTCCTGTTCCATTTTTCGGCAGTAGCTGCACCAATCTGTATGAATAAAGAGCAGTGTTTCGCGTGGTGAAACGGCCAGGAGTGAATCCAATTGCGCAAAATCAATCCAATTTATCCGCTCCTGTCCATAGTGGCAGAGCGGATAAAAGAATAGGATTAAGAGCACATATATTTTTTGGAAATGCTTCATATCCCAAATTTATGTTAATGAAAATGACCAACACGAAGTCCAAACGTGTAAGTACGGGGGCGTGTTGGACCATAGATATAGTCTGAATCACGTAGCGCTCCCTTGTCGAAGTCCTTCTGAAAAGCATTGAACATGTTTTGTACTCCACCAAAAATTTCGATGCTGAAATCCTTATGTATTGGAAAGGTGTAGCCTAGACGGAGATTTAATTCCACAAAGTCCCGGGCATTTTTGAGGGTCATCACATCATTTTGAATGTGTGGAACAATCATTTTTCCCGTATATACTCCAGTCAGATCGATCGCAAATTGTTTGGTTGCTTTCAGGTTGCTATTCAAATAACCATAAATGTTGGGCGTACGGACATATTTTTTGGTGAGGATATCCTGCCCATCTTCTTTTCCTGTATAGATGATTTGGTCTTTCTTGTAACGTGAGCGCTGGATCGTCCCGCCGGTTTGGATAGAAAACCAGGAGGATGGCGCGATATTGATTTCAATATTAGAACCATACACCCGGGCCCCTTCACCATTTTGCATTTCCTGGATAATCAATCCGTCTTTTTCAGACGCCATGACGTTGACAAACTGATTATTTAGATCCGTGTAAAATCCCTCCACGAGCAAACTGGTTTGTACATTTCCGAAATTTTTATTGTAGCTAAAAGAACCTGTATACGCATTGGAGTATTCTGTTTTCAGATTTTCACCGATCAATACAAAGACTTGGTTTCCGCCAATGGAAGTGACATGCATGTCCTCATTAAATGCCTGTGGCGCACGGAAGCCACGTGCATAACCCCCTCTAAATTGGAGGTCTTTTGTGATATCGTATAAGATGGTCAACCGTGGACTAAAGGTGCCGAAGCGCTGATCTGAGTTCCTATTTATACCTGCAAGACTATATTTACCGTCTACATAGGTATAATCATATCGCGCTCCGATTAACGTTTTAAAATTACTTAAAGGTTTCCATTCGTATTGGGCATAACTGCCTAGTCCTTTATTCTGCTGATCGATGGTTCGTTTATACCCCGGTATTTCATCCTGGGTATCGTTGTATGAAAACTCCACTCCGGCAGTAAATACATCTCTTTCAAAGTTGTAGGTATATTGTCCCCCGGCAACCAGCGCGATATCATTTGTTTTTCCATAGGCATTTGCGGCTAATGTGCTGTCGGCAAGTGTTGTTCCGCCTCCAAGACCGCCATAGTAGCTGTCGCGAACAGTTTTCTGTACAGAGCCATACAGGGACATTTTTTGCTTATAATCGGTGGAATAATGATCGTAGGTGATTCCGCCAACAAGCGAACTGGTTTCCAATTGCTCGGTGATTTGCGTCAGATGGGGTACTTTATCGAGTTGATCACCACCGCGGCGGAACTCGTTCACGGTGCTAAAGTCAACCGTTATCTTATCCAGGTCACTCGGCTTGTAAAATAATTTTGTGCCGAAAGTGGTGTTACGAAGTTTGGTTATTTCCGAAAAACCATCACCATTCGCATCGTAAGCTTCCCGATTACGGTGCATGCCGTAGAATGTGGCTCCTCTTTTGAGGTCTTCCGAAACGGTTGAGGTATTAAAATCAACGGTATTATCCCAGCTTTTGCCACCAATAAGTGAGTTGGTGGATTTGACCTGCCAGTCGTTCTCTACCGGATCTTTTGTAATAATATTGATGGTCCCTGCAATGGCATTGGCACCAAATAAAGCCGAACCGCCGCTACGCACAACCTCAATACGATCGATCATACTGGTTGGAATCTGATCCAAACCGTATACGCTATTTAGTGCGGAAAATACCGCCCTACTATTGATCAATATTTGTGAATAGGGGCCCTCGAGACCATTAAGCCGGACTTGTGAAAAACCGCAATTCTGGCAATTGTTTTCGACCCGTACACCCGGTTGATAATTCAATGTTTCCGACATAGCGACAGATTGTGTCGCATTAAATAATTTGGGACCAATGACATTGACCACCACAGGAGCGTCCTTACGTTTTACGCCATAGCGTGTAGCTGAAACCACAACCTCATCCAAATTGAGGTTGTCTTCCTCCAGTTGGATTTGCAATGGTGCCTTCAACGTGTCTAAAGAGATGACTTTGCTGAAGGAACGATAGCCCACTGCAGATATATTCAAGGTTACTTTTTGCGTTGATATTGCAGACAGCTTAAAGTAGCCATCGGCATCGGATGTTGTCGCGAGCTTGCTGTTTTTTAAGGTCAGGGTACCGGAAGGAACCGCTTCATGATTTTTATTGAACAAGTAGCCTTCAAGTTTTGACTGGGCGTATATAGTGGATGTACCAGCCAGTAATGTGGCCAATAATGTGTATTGCTTTAGCATCGTAATTTGATAAAAATTTAAAACATTTAAGCCTCGTATAGCGAGGTCTATTCCTATTGCATAAATGGCGTTCGAGGTATTGTGAACTTCTCGAAAACAGGCGAATGGCTTGTTTTTTAGTAAGGTGCTTTATACCAGGCAACGTACTGAACTCCCGCCAAGGTTATTCAGCAAACGTTTTCGCCATTGTGAAAAGACAATGCTCGAAAAGGAGGCAACGAAAAGATGGTATCAAAAGATACTTATCGATAGGTACTACATTCCATAGCAACTGGACCAATCAATTGAGCGCATGGCTAACATATTGTTTTTTGCACAACACGAGTTTGGCCACCCTGGACTGCAGACCTTCGAAATCTTTGATTTTTGATTTATGCTAAGCTGGGGGGACCACGTAAGTGGTAATGATCGACGGTTGTGGTGAATGCTTCCGGACAAAATAAATGATAGCGTTCCTCTTTTACTTCACGCGGAATAGGAAGCTCAAGGACGGTAAATTCAGTTTGTACGTAGGTATTGTGATAGATGACATTGAGGTATTCGATTTGGTCATCTGTTTCTTGCGGCTTTTGTTTCTTGGTAAAATCATAAGGGTGGGTGTGCATGACAATCTCACCGGTTGATTTTACCTCTTTGTGCATAAAAACAACACCCGAAATAATAATCAGCGACATTAATACCAATTGGCAAAATGCGATAAGCTGACGTGGGGATTTCGTTGTTTTTCGGTACATAAAAAAGCGTTACTTTTTAGGGTAACGCTTCAAAAATACGATTTTATTTTGTGAGTATTCGTGATCCACTCATTAAAAAATTATAAAGTTTCTATGTGCTAAGCTTAACTTGCTTCCTGACTATTTAATCAGATGATTGTTGTCGTCTGGAAATACAACGGAAGGTTTAAACTTCTTAGCTTCCTCAAAATCCATGTTTGCGTAGGAAATGATGATGACGATGTCGCCGACCTGAACCAGGCGAGCCGCAGCACCATTCAAACAGATAATGCCTGATCCACGTTGCCCTGGGATGACGTATGTTTCAAGACGGGCTCCATTATTGTTGTTTACGATTTGAACTTTCTCGTTAGCGATGATATTTGCGGCATCCATCAAATCTTCATCTATCGTGATACTACCCACATAATTCAATTCCGCTTGTGTGACTTTAACGCGGTGAATCTTGGATTTCATTACTTCTATTACCATGGCGCAAAGGTAGGGCTTTCTACTGAATTTGAAAGATTTGTCAATTAATTTGACAAATTATTCAGAATCATATTATCAATCAAACGAACACCTTCAACCCAGGCAGCGACAAGTGCGACATGCTGCTTACTGAAATCGATGTGATTGACTTCTTTTAAGGTCGAACTCTCACATAGGGCAAAATATTCAACGGTTAGTCCTTCGGTGTCTGTTAAAATCTGCAAGGCTTTGTCCTTTATTTCCGCTAGCGGGATAGCGTCATGTATATGATCTTTTACATATTGCAGGGAGCGGGAGAGCGCCAAAGCTGTTCTTTTTCCAGCGTCGCTTAAGCGCGCGTTTCTAGAGCTCAGTGCTAGGCCGTTTTGATCTCGAATGATAGGACATATCGCCAATTGAATCGCGAGATCCTTCATGGCTATCATGCGTTTGATGACCATGACCTGTTGAAAATCTTTTTGCCCGAAACAAGCAATATCCGGTTGTACTAAGGTAAATAATTTATAGACCACCTGGGTGACACCTTGGAAATGCCCGGGGCGTTTTTCACCTTCCCAAATCTGATCCAGTTCGCCAAGGTCAAGATGCCAGGCTTCATTTTTATCGGGATACATTTCATCGACACTTGGTAAAAAGAGAATGTCGCAATCGACGGATTCCAGTAATCTAATGTCGTTTTCGATGGGCCGTGGATATTTTTCGAGATCTTTCGGATCGTTAAATTGTGTGGGGTTAACAAAAATGCTGCAAACACGAATATCGCTGATTGGTTTTGCATAATTTAATAGGGATAAATGTCCTTCATGTAAAGCGCCCATCGTAGGGATTAGAGCGATTTTTTGACCTGTTGATCGGGCTTGTTGCAGGTATGCTTGGAGAGATGCTTTCGTTTTGAAAATTTCCACTTTGCTATTTAGTTTTTGTTGGCAAAGTTGCATAATATTTTGGGAATATAAAACGATGATTAATAGTAAATTGCATAGTAAGTATTTTTTTCGTACCTTTGTAGACCGATTTTACTGTTCGAAAATAATAAATAAAAATAACTGGAGATGGCAAAAACGAAGATATTGTTTATTACTCACGAGATGTCGCCTTTCCTCGAATTAACTAAAATTTCTGAAATTACACGTCAACTTCCGCAAGCGATGCAAGAAAAGGGTTTTGAGATCCGGATCTTAATGCCGCGTTTTGGGAATATCAATGAGCGTCGAAATAGATTACATGAGGTTATTCGTCTTTCAGGCTTGAACATTGTTGTGGATAATAATGATAATCCGCTAATTATTAAAGTTGCTTCATTACCTGCGGCCCGTATGCAGGTATATTTCTTGGATAATGAAGACTACTTTCAGCGTAAAAAAGTTTTTAGTGATGAGCATGGCGAATTCTTTGCAGACAATAATGAGCGTTCGGTGTTCTTCTGTAAAGGAGCATTGGAAACTGTGAAGAAATTAGGTTGGTCCCCTGATGTAGTACACTGTCATGGATGGTTCTCTGCTTTGGTACCGGCTTACGTGAAGACAACGTATAAAGACGATCCTACATTCAAGGATGCAAAAGTGATGTACTCTTTGTTCAATGAAGAATTTAAAGGTACATTAGGTACAAAGTATGCTGAAATGGCGCCCGAGGGCTCCTTTAAGGCTGCGGATGCGCAGGTGTACGGCGATGGTAGTTATGAGGCGATCTACAAAGGTGCTTTGCATTTTACCGATATGGTGGTTGTCGCTGACGAAAATGTCAACACGGAAATAGTTGATTTTGCTCGATCAAAAGATATTCAGGTTTTTGAGCCTAATGGCGATCAGGACTACGATGCTTTTGGAGAAGTATATGATCAGTTTGCGCCAGAAGAAGTAGAAGCTTAAGCTTTACCTTTCGAAGCGTTTCGAAAAACAAACAGACAATAATATAGAAAAAGGCTATTCTCAAGGATAGCCTTTTTTTATGCGACTCTTTTTCTTCTGGTCGAACCGTTATTTCAATGATTTTCGTTGCGCTACCTGCCAGAAACCTTTTGTAGCAATAAATATAGCTGCGAATTGCTATCTTCGCAGTAATCTGTCAATGATTTTAGATGTTCATACCAGGGAATCTCAGCGAAGATGAATCGGTTTTGATCTATACCTCATAGGTTAGGTTATCAAATAGCATACATTGGCTGTATTTTATTGTATATAATTCGTGTCATGAAAATTAAGGTAGGATTTGGATTTGATGTCCATCAGATGAAAGAAGGTCATCCGTTTATTGTTGGTGGAGTGCAACTGGAGCATCATGCTGGAGCCTTTGGGCATTCTGATGCCGATGTATTGGTTCATGCGATATGTGATGCCATTTTAGGCGCCGCCAATTTGGAAGATATTGGCTACCACTTCCCAAATACAGATATGCGCTGGAAAGGCATTAGCAGTTTATTGTTATTAAAAGAATGTATGGCGCTGATTGCTGCGAAGGGATATACGCTTGGCAATATTGATGCGATGCTGTGCCTGGAAGCTCCTAAGATAAAACCCTACATTCCACAAATGAAGGTTAAACTGGCTGAAGCAACGGGTTTGGATATCGATGACATCTCTATTAAAGCAACAACAAATGAAACAATGGGATTTATCGGTCGTCAGGAAGGGGTGGTTGCCTATGCGGTTTGCTTGATTGAACGCGCGTAGTTCGCCACAATATTTTCACGTTTAAATTCTTGCTTTTGGCCCAATTAGTAATACCTTTGTCAAAGTAGGGATTCTTGGCACACTATCTGATAGAGTGTGCATTAATGTCTTAATTGAAGTCTTTAAAGATCAAAATGATGCCCTATCCAAGTTTGCAAAATGCAACTGCGGTTGGAAAAATGGTCTCTGCATTGCGGTCTTTACAATGAATAATATTTACGTCTGAAATTTAGTAAATAGATGAAACGAGTATCAAAAAAAAATCAACTTAATGAGGCTGATGTCAAGCGGTATACGTTCAATTTTTGGAAAATTATCGTCGGGATTGTCGCGATAGGTTTTCTCTTTATATTGAGTATACGTCTTGGCCTATTTGGAAAATTACCCTCCTTCAGTGATTTGGAAAACCCCAAAAGTAATTTAGCGTCTGAAGTTATCACGGAAGATCATAAGGTATTGGGAACGTATTATGTCCAAAACCGTTCCAATGTAAAGTATAGTGAATTGTCGCCTTATTTGGTCAAAGCATTGGTTTCTACAGAGGATAAACGCTTTTATGATCACTCCGGGATAGACTACTCACGGACATTTACAGTTATCTTTCACACCTTGACCGGTAACAAACAGGGGGGAAGTACCATTACACAACAGCTGGCTCTGAATCTATTTTCGGATGGACGGCAAAAGAATTTTCTAAAGCGTGTCATCCAAAAATTTCAGGAATGGATTACCGCTGTTCGTTTGGAAAGAAATTATACCAAAGATGAGATTATTACCATGTATTTTAATACGGTAGACTTTGGTGCTTATAATACCTACGGAATCAAATCCGCTGCGCGGACTTATTTCAATACGACTCCGGATAAACTGACGGCGGAACAAGCAGCCCTTTTGGTAGGAATGCTTAAAGGCCCGGGAGCATATTCTCCTGTGCGGTACCCCGAAAAATCACGTACGCGCCGTAATACAGTATTGAACAATATGGTTGCCGCTAATTTTATTTCGGCAGAGGAGGCTACCAAAGCGAAGGAGAAACCACTTGGTTTAGAACTGAAGATTGCAAATTACGGTGAAGGTTTGGCACCCTATTTTAGAGCGGTATTAAAGGATGAAATCAAAAAAGAATTTGCAAAATTGTCCATCACCAAACCAGATGGTACGCCGTATGACCTCGATCGTGATGGATTGAAAATCTATACGACGATCAATATGTCGATGCAGCAATATGCAGAGGATTCGCAAAAAGAATGGATGAAGCAATTGCAGTCTAAATTTTCCGCACAATGGAAAAATAGGGATCCTTTTAAAGGCGATAAAGCCAAACTGCTCATGAGTGGAATGAAGCGTTCTGACCGTTACCGTATTTTGAAAGAAGAGGGCTTGAATGAAGACGCGATCAAAAAGGCTTTCAATGTAAAGGTTCCGATGAATATTTTTACGTGGAAGGGAAGTGTTGATACGATGATGACGCCAATGGATTCCATTAAGTACAATAAACTCATGTTGCGCAATGCGATGATGTCTATGGAGCCGAAGACCGGACATATTAAAGCTTGGGTTGGGGGTATTGATTTTGACCACTTCAAATATGATCAGGTAAAAATGGGTACACGTCAGGTCGGATCGACGGCGAAACCATTTACGTACGCGGTGGCGATTGACAACGGTTATTCACCATGTTACAGTATTCCCAATTACCAACAAACCTATAATGGGTGGACGCCAAGAGGAAATGCACAAGGTGGGAACCCGATTACTTTAGCGAAGGCATTGGCTTATTCGCAAAACTATGCGACGGCCTATTTGGTACACGAAGTTGGTGCTGCAGAAGTGGCCGCATTGACTAAACGGATGGGTATAACAAGTGATGTGCCTAATTATCCTTCGATCTCATTAGGTGCTTATGAAGCGTCGGTCTTTGATATGGTGGGTGCTTATTCGGCATTTGTGAATCAAGGAACCTGGATTGAGCCAACTGCGATCTTACGTATTGAAGATAAAAATGGTACACCGATCTACGATAAAGCACCAAAGGTCGTAAAAGCCTTAAATAGTGAATCTGCTTATATTATTGTTGATATGTTGAAAAAAGTGGTATCCCAAGGTACGGCGAGACGTATTCAATGGATGTATAAGCTCACCAATCCAATTGGTGGTAAAACAGGTACAACCAACGATAACTCAGATGCCTGGTTTATTGGTATCACACCGGAACTGGTTACAGGGGTTTGGACCGGTGCAGAAGATCGAGGTATTAGTTTCGACAGGATGGAGTACGGACAGGGGGCCGCAGCAGCGATGCCTGTATTTGCGTACTATATGCAGAAAGTATATAAAGATTCAAATCTGAAGTATACCAAGGGCGATTTTGAGCAACCGCAGGGTGGGCTTACCCGTGTCATTGACTGTAATCAGTATTGGGGCGGTGGTGGCTCAGATGTCGAAGATGGATCTACGGATTCAAGCGGTAAAGATGCGACTAAACTAAAAGATGATCGCTTAGGTTTCTAAGTTATTTTAACGATTACCATTGGGCCAGATAATAAATTTTTTCGAGATTTGTTGTCTGGCCTTTTTGCTGAACATGTTTGATATTGGAACGTAATGGACGTATTTGATTATAGAGAAGAATTAAAAAAGATACCACATCGACCGGGAGTCTATCAGTATTTTGATAAAAATAGTGAGCTGATCTATATCGGTAAAGCGAAGGATCTGCGTAATCGGGTCGGTTCGTATTTCGTGAATGAAAATCAGCTGAATGGCAAAACCCGTGTTTTGGTTCGCAAGATCAACCGTATATCTTTTACTATAGTTGATACAGAGATTGATGCTTGGTTGCTTGAGAATTCATTAATCAAGAAACACAAGCCCAAGTATAATGTTCTGTTGAAGGATGATAAAACCTATCCATGGATTGTCATCAAGAACGAACCTTTTCCGCGGGTTTTTTGGACCAGACAATATATCAAGGATGGGTCTCGTTATTATGGCCCCTATCCTTCGGTGGGGATGATGCATATTGTATTGGATCTGATCCGTGAACTATTTCCCCTCCGTACCTGCAATTTGGCTCTCACACAGGAAAACATACGGAAAGGCAAGTTTAAGATCTGTCTTGAATATCAAATTGGAAATTGTAAGGGGCCCTGCGAAGGGTATCAGTCCGAAGACGACTACGATCAGAACCTGAGTGATATCAAGGATATTCTGAACGGAAAGATTGCTGTGGTGACCAATCGTTTAAAGGAAAGTATTGGTACAGCAGCAGCGGCTTTGGATTTTGAAAGGGCACAGTTAATGAAGGCGAAGTTGGATAAGCTGGACAACTACCAGAGCAAGTCGACGGTGGTCAACTCATCCATTACCAATGTGGATGTATTTAGTATTGCTTCAGACGAGGGTTACGCTTTTGTCAATTACCTGAAAGTCATGAATGGTGTTATTATTCAGACACAAACCCTCGAAATGAAAAGGCGTTTGGACGAGAGTGAACAGGAGCTTTTGGCCTTGGCGATACCGGAGATTCGGGAGCGCTTCAAAAGCCTCTCGCGGGAAATTATCGTACCTTTTGAATTGGATATTGAAGAGAACGAACGGATTCGATTTACGATTCCGAAGTTGGGCGAAAAGAAAAAATTGCTGGAGCTTTCCCAAAAGAACGTGGCATTTTTTAGAAAAGAGCGTCTGTTGCAATATGAAAAGCTTAATCCGGATATTCGGACGGAGCGCATCTTAAAGCAGATGCAAAAAGATCTGCGCATGAATGTGCTCCCGCAACATATTGAATGTTTCGATAACTCGAATATTCAGGGGAATTATCCCGTATCGGCTATTGTTGTCTTTAAGGATGCAAAACCTTCGAAGAAAGATTACCGCCATTTTAATGTGAAAACCGTGGAGGGGCCCAATGATTTTGCCACGATGGAGGAGGCTGTTTTTAGACGCTATAGGCGATTATTGGATGAAGATCAGCCTTTGCCGCAATTGATCATTATCGATGGGGGAAAAGGGCAGCTGGGCGCAGCCTTAAAGAGTCTGCGCTTGTTGGGGATAGAACGGAAAGTCACGGTCATCGGCATTGCCAAAAGACTGGAGGAGCTATTCTATCCGGGTGATCAATATCCACTTTATCTGGATAAGAAGTCTGAAACCCTCAAGGTCATTCAACATCTCCGGGATGAAGCACACCGTTTCGGAATCACCTTCCACAGAAATCAACGGAGCCGCAAAACCTTCGTTTCAGAGCTGGAAAATGTTCCGGGTATTGGAAAAACAACGGTTGAGAAAGTATTAACTGAGTTTAAATCGGTAAAAAAAGTGAAGGAAGCCTCCGATGAAGAACTAAAAAAAGTGCTTAATCTGAAACAGATTAAAGCACTTCGTGAATATTTTGCAACGTAAAAATTTAAAAGAAGAATAGTTCGTGCATTCGAGGTCGGTAAAAAAGGTCTCCGTACGAACTTTTCAAAGCGAATTAATCATCGTAACCAAAACGTTTAAGGTAGTTCTTTTTACTTCTCCAGTCAGGAATCACCTTAACAAAAAGTTCGAGGAATACTTTTCCATCGATAAACTCTTCAATATCCTGGCGGGCATAGGTACCGACTTTTTTGATCATGGCACCTGCTTTTCCGATGATAATATTTTTTTGAGAGTCGCGCTCTACAATAATTTCGGCAGCAATACGAGTGATATTTGCTTCTTCTTTGTATGATGTGACGATTACTTCTGTACTGTAGGGGATTTCCTTATCGTATAGTTTGAATACTTTTTCACGGATCATCTCAGAGACGAAGAAACGCATGGATTTATCCGTTAGCTCATCTTTCTCATAATAGGCTTCGTGAATCGGTAACTTGTCCTTGATGTAGTGCATCACGGCGGCGACATTATGATTTAATTTTGCTGAAATTGCAAAAACGGTATCTGGATTTAATTTTTCCTGCCAAAATTCAATCTTAGCCTTGACCTCTTCTTCCGAAGATTTATCAATTTTGTTGATAAGCACGGCAACAGGGGAATTTGTTTTACGCAATTTCTCCAGGACATCGTTCTCATCGTATTTTTCGTGGATATCTGTCACAAATAAAATAATGTCTGCATCGATCAACGATCCTTGGACAAAATTCATCATTGATTCTTGCAAAGAATAGTTTGGTTTGATGACACCAGGGGTGTCCGAAAACACAATTTGATGGTCTTCATCGTTTACAATACCGATAATGCGGTGTCTTGTCGTTTGCGCTTTGGGTGTAATGATAGACATTTTTTCACCCACTAAAGCGTTCATTAGGGTGGACTTACCAGCATTTGGCTTTCCGATGATACTTACGAATCCTGCTTTGTGTGACATTTTTCTAAATTTTATTAGGATTACAAAGAAACAAAATATATCTTTGTACTCCAATTCGGAAGGATCATAATCTTGTTTTTTCAAAAGAAAAAAGCAATTTTGTTCAAAAATATATTGCGGGGTGGAGCAGTTGGT
>NZ_DDKA01000014.1:0-45698 GCF_002339225.1 Sphingobacterium sp. UBA2610 | reverse complement strand
ACCCCCTGTTATTTCCCTGTTATCCCCTTGTAATCCCCCTTTAAATCCCCTGCTAATATAGGAATTGAGATAAATCAATTGTTAACTTGTGTACGAGATAAAAAAGCTATAAAAAAAAAGACCTTGGCCACTGAGCTGAATGCTTTCTGTACCAAGGTCCAATATCTAGGATCTAAAACGCAAAGATTATTCTACTTCAAATAAATCAGAGATTGAAGAGTGTTGATTTACACTGGTGATTGCTTTTGCAAATAAATCAGCCGTTGATAATACTTTAATTTTAGTCGATTGTTTTGCTTTTTCTGGATCCAATTGAATGGTATCTGTTACGATCATTTCTGACAATACCGAGTTTTCAATTGTTTCATATGCCTTTCCGGATAACACTGCATGTGTACAAACGGCTCTTACGGATTTTGCACCATTTTCCATGATAAGTGCTGCTGCTTTTGAAAGTGTACCAGCAGTATCACAGATGTCATCGATCAAAACAACGTCCTGACCTGTTACGTCACCGATGATAGACATCGATTCGATTTCGTTTGCACGTTTACGACGTTTGTCACAGATAATAACTTCTGCATTGAAAAATTTAGCAAAGGTACGCGCTCTGTATGAGCCACCCATATCTGGGGAAGCAATCGTTAGGTTCGGAAGTTTTAACGATTTGATGTAAGGGACAAAAATGATAGAACCATCCAAATGGTCAACAGGGATATCGAAAAAACCTTGGATTTGTGCTGCGTGTAGGTCCATTGTCATGATACGGTGGATACCAGCTGCAGTCAACAGATTGGCGATCATTTTTGCGCCAATAGCAACTCTTGGTTTGTCTTTTCGATCTTGTCTTGCGAAACCAAAGTAAGGGACTACCGCTGTGATATAATGCGCTGAAGCTCTCTTCGCTGCATCTGTCATCAATAATAATTCAAAAAGATTGTCGGTAGGTTGGTTGGTAGATTGGATGATGAATACATCACTTCCGCGAACTGATTCATTGTAGAATGGTTGAATCTCACCGTCGCTAAAACGCGATAATGTTTTGTCTCCTAGTGGTTTCCCGTAAGATTGTGCGATTTTTTCGGCTAGTTCTGTAGTGCCAGAACCTGCAAATAGTTTAACCGTGTTGAATTGCAAAGGCATGGTTTTGTATATTTATGTTGGGTTATTGTATTGTCGTTTATTCAATATTTTTATTCCCTTACTGTTTTTTAAAGTTAAACATTAAAAAAAATGGATTGTTTTCACAATCCATATACCTTAACTTTAAAAGTTGTCCGACCTGGATTCGAACCAAGACAAACAGAACCAAAAACTGTCGTACTACCCTTATACTATCGGACAATGTCTCTAAAAAGTCAACGTTTCCGCTTTTCTCTTTTTGACGACGCAAAGATAGAGATTTGTTTTAAAAATCAAAATGTAAATTTAAAAAAATCTAAACCCTTTTATAAATAATAAGCCTTGCATATAACGCAGAAAAGGCTTGCATTTGCAAGCCTTTTCTATTGTTTGTTGTCCGACCTGGATTCGAACCAAGACAAACAGAACCAAAAACTGTTGTACTACCCTTATACTATCGGACAAACAATTCAAAAGTGATTGCTATCGTGATGATGTCGTTCACATTTGATGATGCAAATATACGGACTATTCTTATTTCTGCAAATAAAAATGAACTCAAAAGTGTATTAGGGCTGATTTTCAAAGAAATAATTTTTGTTTGCTCCTGAAAATTCAGTGTGCTAACCTTTTTTTTCGGTAAGGAGATCCCATCAACACGTTGTAAAGTGTACAAGTATACTTGGACGTGCTTTCTTTGTCGCCAATATTAGATCGCGTAATGAAATTTTTTCAATTAATATGTGTTAAAAAATCAGAATAAAGTTCATTTCTTATTAACTTATCCTTATTTTCGAGCCGTATTATAATACTTTTTACAGTTATCATTTTATGAACTATACTAAAATCAACAATCTTTTAGGATGGATATGTGCGCTAATAGCAACATTAGCGTATGTCATGACTGCCGAACGATCGACGAGCTGGTGGGACTGTGGCGAGTTTATCGCTTCAGCCTTTAAACTTCAAATTGTGCACCAGCCAGGAGCACCTTTATTCTTAATGATTCAAAATATATTCTCAAACCTTGCCGGTGGAGATGTTACACGAATTGCGTTCTGGATGAATGTAGGATCGGCGGTATGTAGTGGTCTGACCATTTTGTTTTTATTTTGGACAATTACAGCTTTAGCAAAGAAAATCGTTGTAAAGGGTGTTGATGGATCATATACATCAACCGATTTAATCAAAATATTCGGCTCGGGCGCTGTTGGTGCATTGGCTTATGCATTTACGGATACCTTTTGGTTCTCAGCGGTAGAGTCCGAAGTATATGCCATGTCTTCTTTATGTACGGCGGTTGTATTTTGGGGAATTCTAAAATGGGAAAACCACGCCGATGAAGCTGGTTCAGATCGTTGGTTGATCTTTATCGCTTACGTGATGGGGCTTTCTATAGGTGTTCACTTATTGAACCTTTTGGTGATCCCGGCAATAGCTTTGGTGATCTATTTTAAACGTTCGAAAACAGTCACGTCATCAGGAGCCATCAAAGCTTTCTTGATCGGTGTCGTTGTTTTGGCGCTCATTTTATGGGGTATCATTCAATACACCGTTAAAGCGGCAGCCTATTTTGACCTGTTCTTTGTGAATAGTCTGGGAATGGGCTTCGGTACTGGATTTAACTTATTCATGATTTTAGCGGTGGCTCTTTTCGTATATGGTATCTGGTATTCAATCAAAAAGGTCAAACCGATGCTAAATCTGATCTTGATCAGTGCAGCATTTATCATTTTTGGTTATAGCTCTTTTGCCATGATTATGGTACGTGCAAAAGCAAATCCGACGTTAAATAACAGTGATCCAGATAATGCATTTTCTTTTGTAAGTTATCTTGGTCGTGAGCAATATGCAAGTGAGCCTCTTTTAAACGGACCTACATTTGATGCGCAGGTAGTTGATGCCGAGCCGACGTATACGTACAGAAAAGACAAGGACAAGTATACAAAAGTGGAGAACGGCATGGATTATAAATACGATAAAACCATGTTTTTTCCGCGTGTCTACAGTTCACGAGATCAGGGACATATTGAATATTATCGTGATTACTTAAAAATCCCGGAAGGACAGTCGCCGACTTTTGGCGATAACCTGAAATTCTTTTTCAGTTATCAGATTGGACACATGTACGGACGTTATTTCTTATGGAATTTTGCAGGCCGTCAGAATGACCAACAAGGTCAAGGATCATTCACAGAAGGTAATTGGATTTCAGGTGCTAAACCTGTAGACCAAATGCATGTCGGTGGACAAAATGCCATTCCAGATTCATTGAAGACTGATCCTTCGAATAACAAATATTATTTCTTGCCTTTGATCATCGGTCTAATCGGTGCCTTTTGGCATTTTGGAAAGAGACAACGTGATGCGGGAATTGTGGGGTTGTTGTTTTTCTTTACAGGATTAGCAATTGTTTTATATTTAAATCAAAGTCCGCTTCAACCGCGGGAACGTGACTATGCGTATGCAGGTTCTTTTTATGCCTTTGCCATCTGGATCGGGCTTGGGGTTTTCGCTATCGCGGATTATTTAAGCAAAAAAGTGGATGGTAAAGTAGCGGCCGGTGCTGCTACAGTTGCTTGTTTATTGGGTGCTCCGGTATTGCTGGGCTTCCAAAACTGGGATGATCACGATCGTTCGGAGAAAACAACTGCACGTGATTTAGCGAAAAACTATTTAGCATCTTGTGCACCGAATGCGATTTTATTTACTTACGGCGATAATGATACCTATCCTTTGTGGTATGTACAGGAAGTTGAAAATTATCGTCCAGATGTACGCGTGGTGAACTTAAGTTTATTGAGTTCGGACTGGTATATGCGCCAGATGAAGCAAAAAGTGAATCAGGCCGAAGGTTTACCGATCAATATCGATGACGAAAAATTCAAAAAAGGCGTTCGAGAAGTGCTTTATTATCAGGATATGAAGGTTCCCGGACATGTGGATCTGGATTTGATCATGCAGATTTTATTGTCTGACGACCAGAAGAACAAATTGGAATTGAGAGGTGGTAAGTTTGAAAACTTCTTGCCAACCAAAAACTTTAGCCTTCCGGTGAATAAAGAATCTGTTCTGAAAAATAATGTCGTTCCTAAAGCTTGGCAAGAATCTATTGTCGATACCATGAGCTGGACCTACAATAGAAATTATATCTCTAGGGCAGAATTATCAATCTTAAACGTATTGTTGAATAACGATTGGAAACGTCCAATTTATTTTGCGGCAACAGTTCCAAATGATAACTACCTTGGTTTAGATAAATATCTGGTCCAAGAGGGCTTTGCACTGCGTTTAATGCCGATTGCAACTCCTGCCGGGGCGGAAGGTACATTGGTTGATACACAGTCTGCTTATAAAGACATTACTACGAAATACCAATGGGGTAATATGGCACATGCTTCTTACCTGGATCCTGAATCTTACCGCATGATTACCATGATTACAAATACGGTAATGGGCGGTACAGCGACACAGTTGATGATGGAAGGTCATAAGGATGAGGCGCGTAAAGTCGCTGTTGAAACCTTTGAGAAAATGCCAAAACGTGTTTATTTGATGCGTGATATTTTAGGCTATATTCCAATTGTCAATGTGTTGTATGAAACTGGTGAAACGAAGCGTGCAAATGAAATCGTAAACCGTAATCTGAAGTTTATGACCCAAAACATGCGTTGGTATCAGGATATTGCACAAACGAAGCCTGAGCTGGAATATTCAAATATAGGTACAGCATTACGTGCTTTGGGTGCCTATAAGAGTATCTTGGCCTCTACCTCGGAAAAACAATTGCTACAGCAAGTGACCGATTTAGAAAAATCGTATAAACAACAGTATGGTGTTGAGTAACAATTAGAGACATCATTTTAACCGAAGGAGCTGCCCTTTACTACAGGTATTCGAAAGGAAAAACACTTTTTGATGCGATGTAGGAAAGGGCGGCTTTTTTTTGATTATTTTTTCTTAGCTTAACACCATATAAAACCAACCTTAAGTTATGATGAAACGTCAATTAAAATTGTGGGATGCAGTTATGCTGGTCATGGGGTCGATGATCGGAAGCGGTATTTTTATTGTATCGAGTGATATGATGCGGCAGCTGGGATCCGGATATTGGTTGGCGATAGTTTGGTTATTGACCGCATTAGCAACTGTTGCGGCGGCAATCTGCTATGGCGAATTGTCGTCTATGTATCCGAAGGCTGGGGGACAATATACCTATCTGACAGAAATATTTGGGAAGCCAATTGGCTTTTTATATGGCTGGAGTTTATTTACAGTTATTCAAACGGGAACGATAGCAGCTGTAGCTGTAGCCTTTGGTAAGTTTACAGCCTACCTTATTCCGCAGTTAAATGATGCAGCGCCGCTATTTCAGCGTGGAGAGTTTAAGATTACCTGGATACAGATTGTCGCTATGGGTGTTATTATTCTCCTGACCTTTATCAATACAAGAGGGATCAAGAGTGGAAAAGCTGTTCAATCTTTCTTTACTTCAGCAAAAATCATTGCGCTGGTTTTACTGATTTTAGGCGGTCTGTTCTTGATTAAGGAAAATCATTTTTCAGAAAATATGGCTTATGGCTGGGACTCTTTTCAAAATTTGAAAGGTACAGGCTGGTCGCAGATCTCGGGCGGCGTACTGATGGGTGCATTAGCTGCTGCCATGGTAGGTTCTGTATTTAGCAGTGTAGCCTGGGAAAATGTAACGTTTGTTTCCGGGGAAATTGTCAATCCACAGCGTAATGTTGTTCGGGCATTGGTTATCGGGACGAGCTTGGTGATGTTGCTCTATATAAGCTGTAATTACATTTACCTAGCGGCATTAAATAGAGAGGAAATTGCTTTTGCGGCAAATGATCGTGTTGCCATAGCGGCGGCTGAAAAAATATTAGGACATACGGGCACGATAGCGATGGCGATTCTGGTTATGATCTCGACCTTTGGCTGTGTTAATGGACTTGCGCTGTCCGGAGCGCGTGTTTTTCAGACCATGGCAAAAGATGGATTGTTTCTGAAGCAGGCGATTCCCAATAACAAATATGATGTGCCCGCACGATCGTTATGGCTTCAGGGAATCTGGGCTTCCTTACTTTGCCTGAGCGGACAATATGGCAATTTACTGGATATGATATCTTTTGTTATTGTTATATTCTATATGATTACAGTGCTGGGCGTTATTATTCAACGTATCCGGAGACCGGATTTGGAACGTTCCTACAAAACCTTCCTCTTTCCGATTACACCAATCTTGTACCTGTTGATAGGTACCGTATTTTGTGTATTATTAATTATCTATAAGCCACAATATACCTGGCCAGGCTTTATACTTGTATTAATCGGTGTACCAGTGTATTTTTTTGCACGGAATAATAAACGTGCCGAGCTAGATGAATAGTCGCTACCTATAGCATTTCGATGTTATGGAATTTGCTGTAAATGGTTGGCAATGCGTATTGTATATAACTTCAAAATCTGGTAATGTGCTGGAATAATGGCTTTGTAAATTTCCCGGAAAGGAAGATAATCTTTGTTTAAATCACTTTTTGTTATTGTGCCAGTTGGATGCAAATATTGAAATTAATTGCCCTTCATGGCTTCGTTTTTGTTAAAAAAAGTGTAGCTTTGCTCAAACATTCCCATAATGAAACAGTCGATTTTATTAGACGGACCAAAATTTCAAATCACAATTCAAAGACTATGTCGTCAATTGATTGAGAATCACGGTGATTTTTCAAATGCTGTCGTCATAGGTATTCAACCCCGAGGAACTTTCTTAGCGAGACGCATCGTCAAAGAGCTTGAACAAATGATCGGAAAAGAGATTTTAGTTGGCGATTTGGATATTACCTTTTATCGCGATGACTTCCGTACGAAAGGGAATACTGGTCCAATCTTAGCAAATAGCACAAATATCAATTTTATTGTAGAAGGTAAAGAGGTGATCTTTATAGATGATGTCTTATGGACAGGACGTACTATTCGTGCGGCAATGGATGCTGTGCAGGCATTTGGCCGTGCAAGAAGAATAGAATTGCTTGTTTTGGTCGATCGCCGGTTTTCTAGACAGATCCCTATTCAGCCCGATTATATCGGAATACAGGTAGATTCTATTGATTCACAAAAAGTAATTGTTAACTGGAAAGAATCAGAGGATCAGGATAGTATTATCTTGATTACAGAAAAGAAGGCGTCAGCTAGGGATTAATAGCGGTGTCATGACGATACTGAAGGTTATTGTTGACCTTTGGAAACAGGCACTTTCAATAAAACCTTCATGACTTCGCAGACGCCAACAGCAATGAAAGCAAACTGAAGGTTCTTTCTGGCCAATAAGATCAGACACTTTCAGAAAAAAAATGATTAGTAAATATTTGAATATACTATAAAATGTCATCTGTAGCAGAACAATTAAGTACCCGCCATTTATTGGGGATCAAAGATCTAAATGAGAACGATATCCAATTGATCCTGGATACAGCAAGTAATTTCAAAGAGGTATTAAATAGGCCAATTAAAAAGGTTCCGTCATTACGGGATATTACGATTGCCAACGTGTTTTTTGAAAATTCTACACGTACACGCTTGTCTTTTGAACTAGCTGAAAAGAGGCTTTCTGCGGATATCGTGAATTTTGCAGCATCCTCCTCTTCCGTAAGTAAGGGGGAGACACTCATCGATACGGTGAACAATATTCTGGCCATGAAGGTTGATATGATTGTAATGCGACATCCCTATGCCGGGGCTGGGGTATTTCTAAGTAAACATGTTGATGCACAGATTGTCAATGCAGGTGACGGAGCACATGAACACCCTACACAAGCTTTGCTTGATTCATTTTCAATTCGTGAACGCTATGGCGATGTAGCTGGTCGTAAAGTAGCTATTGTTGGGGATATCACACACTCACGCGTTGCCTTGTCGAATATCTTATGTCTTCAAAAGCAAGGTGCTGAAGTGATGGTTTGTGGTCCGACCACATTAATTCCTAAACATATTACCTCATTGGGTGTAAAGGTAGAGCATGATTTGAGAAAAGCGCTGAACTGGTGCGATGTTGCAAATATGTTACGGATTCAATTGGAGCGTCAGGATATTGCCTATTTCCCTTCCTTAAGAGAATATTCCATGCTATATGGATTGAATAAAGAGATTTTGGATTCTTTAGAGAAGCCAATCACAATTATGCACCCCGGACCAATCAATCGAGGGGTCGAAATCACATCGGATGTCGCGGACAGCGAACATTCAATTATTTTGGATCAGGTTGAAAATGGTGTTGCTGTGCGCATGGCTGTCTTGTATCTATTAGCAGGGCAACGCGGATAGTTGAAATTGGTTTCAACCTGCGTTAATGCACGTGTGAGACTAAATAACACTGTTTTCTAATGCTACAATAGTATGCCTGACTTTATTTTTTGTCGGGCATATTTTTTGTGCAAAATTTCCGTTATAATACAGGATTATTTACAGATGTTAATAACTTTTGTGTAAAATAGCTCAATTAAAGTATAATTTAGTAAAATGAATAAAACTATCTCCCTAAAAAGTGGAGATTTGAATTGATTTTCAATAAATTTGGGGCTATCTTAAAGCCTTTCATGGCTGAGAAGCTTTTGATAAATTCGCTGGTTAAAGCAAATTTATCGCGGGTTGGAGGGAGATTCATTTACATTTGCAGATAAATAACATATTAAGGTTTCACATATTATGTATAAGAAGATTTACCAGGTGGGAGTTGCATTAACCGTTATGGCGACGCCAGCATTAGCGCAACAGACAGAATGGCAACAAATCAACAAGGCGTACAAAACAGGAATGGAATTGTATGAACGCGGAAAATTTAGTTCTGCTTCAGCCCAATTTGACCGTGTTGAAGCTTTGCGGACAAAATCCAACTTGCAATTGGACGAAACAGAGGAATTGTCTTTGTTGAAAGAGAACGTACGGTATTATCAAGCAGTTTGCGCACTGGAATTGGGCGAATCTGATGCCGAAAACCGTTTTCTGAAATACATTAAGGATTTCCCTGTCAGTGCAAATGCTAAAGCAGCTTATTTTCAAATCGGTAAATCCTATTATGCTAAAAAAGATTATGTTAAGGCCTTAGAGTGGTTTAATAAGATCGATAGCAAAAATTTAGCAGGTAAAGAAAATGTAGAATATCGCTTTAAATATGGATACGCTTCCTTTATGACTAAAGACTATAAAACGGCGAAACCATTATTTGAAGGATTGAAAGATCAAAAAACTGAATTTCAGGAAGCTTCCATCTATTATTACGCGTATCTTTCTTACTTAGACGCCGAGTATAAAACGGCGTTGAATGAATTTGAGCGTTTGAATGGATCCAAACAATTCGAAAATAGTTACCCCTATTATATCACTGCTTTGTATTTCTTGGATAAACGCTACGACGATGTATTGGATTATGCATTGCCAATTTTGTCGCGGACAAAACAAGAAAATGAAACAGAGATGTTCCGTATTATAGCGGCAACATACTTTATCAAAGGTGATTTAAAAACATCAAAAGAGTATTACGATAAATTCCAGGCACAAGATCAAGGTAAGACGCAGAATAATCAGGATAGCTACCAAATCGGTTACATCGCTTACAAATTGAAGGATTACGATAAAGCGATCACGGAATTGGAAAAAATGACCGAGCCTGACGCTTATTATCAGTCTGCGATGATTACCCTAGGTGATGCTTTCTTGAAGAAAGGCAATAAGCAATCTGCGCGTAATGCATTTTTCCGGGCTTCGAAATTGGATTTTGATCCGGCAATGCAAGAAGAGGGCTTGTTCAACTATGCTAAGCTTTCGTATGAGTTGGAATTCCACCAAGTGGCTTTGGCTTCTACACAAGAATACTTGAAAACGTATCCAAAATCGAAACGTTTGGAGGAAGCGAAAACTTTACTTGCTGAAGTATTGTTGAGTACAAAAAACTACCGCGAAGCAGTTGATATTTTGGAATCTATCCCTAAACGTGGAAAAGAAGCAAACGCAGCTTATCAAAAGGTAACCTACTACAGAGGTTTGGAATATTATAACGAGCGTGCTTTTGAAAATGCAATTTCCCTATTCATGCGCTCCGAAGAGTTCCGTTATGACGAGGAAATTTACGCTTTAGCCACCTATTGGAAAGCGGAAGCCATGTACGAAGTTCGTAAATATGGTGAAGCGGTTACAAATTTCAATAAATTCTTACGCTTGCCGGGAGCTAGCAAAACGGATGTGTATGGCTATGCCAATTATGCGTTAGCCTATGCGGCTTTCCGTAATGGTAACTACAGCACGGCGGCAAATTACTTCGAGCGTTTCTTAGCGTCTGGTGGTTCGAAAGGAATTGAAATGAATACACGTAATGATGCAATTGCACGCTTAGGTGATTCTTATTTCTCTTCGAAAAACTACGGTAGAGCATTAACAGAATACAATAAGTTAATCTCTTCTAAAGCTCCTAGTCAGGATTACGCTTTATTCCAACGTGGTATTATTCAAGGATTACAAGGGGATAACAATGGTAAAATTTCAACATTGAATGCTGTTATTGCGCAATTCCCGAGTTCGAATTATGCCGACGATATTGCTTTTGAGATTCCTTATACACGTTTCTTGATGGGAGAAAGTGATCAGGCAATTGCAGGCCTTCAAACAATGGTTGAAAAATATCCGCGCAGTAGTTATGTGCCACGTGCTTTGGTGACGATTGGTCTGGTTCAATATAATCAAGATAACAATGATGCTGCATTGGCAACTTTCCAACGTGTAGTTGACCAATATGCATCAACAGATGAAGCAAGACAGGCCATGCGTTCCATTGAGAACATCTATTTGGACAAAGGCGATGCAACAGGATATATCAAATATGCAACGGGAACAAATTTAGGTGACGTTTCGAAATCTGAACAAGATTCACGCTCATTCTCGACTGCGACGACTTTATTCTCCAGAGGTAATTATCAAGGGGCGGTGGAAGCTGTAAATGCATATTTCGACAAATTCCCGAAACCAAATCAAGAGAAATATGCACGTTTTGTTCGTGCTGAAAGTAACGCAGCTCTGGGTAATACAGAAGATGCATTACATGATTACAATATTATCTTGAATGACTGGACGTCTCCTTATACAGAACGCACGTTGATTTCGGTTTCCAATTTATATTTGAAACAAAAGAAATATAACGAAGCGACACAGTTGTTGAAAAAACTGGAGCTTACTTCTGAGTATAAGGCTAACTATGGTTTCGCAATCAATAACTTAATGGTCTCTTATTTTCAGATTGGGGATTATAAAGAAGCCTTAAATTATACCAATGCTGTCAAGAATTACGAGAAGTCTTCGGAAGAGGAGATCGCAAATGCCTTCTTGTATGCCGGCAAATGTTATGTGAAGCAGAATAAGAAAACTGAAGCCATGAAAGAATTCAGTTTAGCAGCATTGAAGAGCCGTACCGTCTTCGGTGCAGAAGCAAAATACAATGTTGCAGTGCTTCAATTGGAAAATAAACAATACGATGCTTGTATTAAGACAGCTATGGATCTATCTGATAATTTCTCTTCGTACGAATATTGGGTAGCGAAAAGTTTTATCACTATGGCAGATGCTTATGCAGGTAAGGGGGATACTTTCCAAGCAAAAGCTACACTTGAATCGATTGTGGATAACTATGATGCGAAAGATGATATTTTGCCAGCAGCAAAAGAACGTCTAAATAAATTGAACAACAAAAAGAAATAGGATACAATGAAGAAGTTGCAAAATAGAAACGTGAAGAAATATACTTTAGCAGCGCTTTTGATGGGCGTGGGATTGAATTCTTTTGCACAGGAAACAGGCAAGAAGAATGATCCTGAAAAACCGGTCACTATCGATTCTTTTGATGTTGTTCGTGATTATAAACCAATTCTTGCGGATGCTGTAAAAATCCGCCGCAGTCCGGATATGACCAACAAACGGGAATACCAACCCAAATTGTCCTACAACAATATTTTGGACAAGAAATTGGATATCAATACGGGGTTGAAACAATTGAATGTACAGGAGATTCCTTTTGCGCAACCTTTTGAGCATAGTAGCAACTATGTCAAATTTGGTATCGGTAACTATAACAGTATATTGGGAGAGGCTTATTTAGCTTCTGAGCAGTTTGAAAACACACGATTTGGCTTATTTGCAAAGCATTTGAGCCAAAAGGGTAATATTGATGGACAGAAGTTCAGTACACAGGATATCGGTATCTTTGGTCGCCGTGTATTGGATGCCGTAACCGTTAAAGGTACCATCGGATACAATCGTTATGGAACGAATTTCTATGGTCAGACTTTTGACCAATCGGGAACAACTTTGTTGAATACAACTCCGGATAAACAGACCTTTACAGATATCTATTTGAATGGAGAGCTCTCAAGTAATGTGGATCCGAAGAATGAGCAGGCATTAAGCTATTCCGCAAAAGTTGATGGCTATTTGTTTAAAGATGCCTACAAAGCCAAAGAAAATTCGATCGCATTATCCGGTTATTTGAATAAGCGTTTAAGTGCATTCAATGTTGGGGCAAATTTAAGCGTGACAATGAATAACGTGAAAGATAGCGCTGAGGTAAAAAATCATTTGGCGGTTATCAATCCATATATTCGTTTTAAGGGCGACAACTATAACGTAACCTTGGGTGCGAATTTAACTTCTGAATTTGGCGATAGCTCAAGATTCAATATTTTCCCATCGGTGGAGGCTGATTTTGCATTGGCACCTGAATACATCTCTTTGTTTGCCGGGATTAATGGTGGCGTAAAACAAGCTTCTTTCCGTAGTTTCGCTAAAGAAAATCCGTATTTGGCTCCTAACGCTAAAATGATCAACTCGATTGAGAAAATGAATGTTTATGCAGGTTTAAAAGGAAATGCCGGTGCAACATTTGGTTATAAAGTAAAGGTATTCTACAAGCAGATTGAAGGACTGCCTTTATTTAAAAATAGTGCATTTGGCGATAGTCAAAATGGTTATGTGCCTTGGGCTTTTGATGTCGTTTATGATGGCGTGATCAATAAGGCTAAACATATGGGATTGGAAGGAGAAATCAATGTACGTCTTTCACAGCTGGTTAATCTAGGCGGAAAAGTGTATATAGACGATTATAAATTGAGTGATGAGGAAGAAGCATGGGGCTTGCCCAAATTCCGCATGCAAGCTAATGCACGCTTCAATATTTCCGATAAATTTTTCGTAGATGCTGAACTTTCTACACAAGGCAATACCTATGCATATATTTATGATTATAACACAGATGGCAGTCGTATTGCCAACAGTGGGCATAAGGCAACAATAGGTTCATTTGCTGATCTTAATGCGGGCGCAGAATACCGAATCAAAAAACAATTTGGTATTTTCGTCAAAGCAAATAACATTTTTGGAAAAGAATACGAACGTTATATGTATTACCCAAGATTGGGCTTTAATGTAATTGGTGGTCTTAATTATTCGTTTTAACGAATTAAGATTATAAATTTGCATCTTAAACATAGTGCGCGATGAATCTAGGCAAAAACATCAATAGTTTATTAAAACGTTATGCGGAAGTATACGTGCCCGGAATAGGTGTGTTCAAACGAATTCATTCTCCGGCTCAGTTCGATAAACAAAATAATGTGTTTTTGCCACCAATTTCTTATGTTGAGCTGGACTACTCTGCTCAACATGGGTTTAATATTGTTCATTATATCCAACAGCAGGAAAACTTGGGCCTAAATCAGGCACAACAGATCTTGTCGGAAACTGTTGAGAACCTGCGGGCTGATTTGGGGCAATTTGGACAGGTCAAATTGGATGATCTTGGCTTATTGATTAGTTATGGTGCAAGTTTAGTCTTCAAACCCTTGGATCTATCTGGATTCGATTTCCAGCCCGTTACAAATCTTGTTGCACCAGAGATTGAAACAGTCGTTTCTTCTTTGGAAGAAGCGAAAGAAGAAGAACTTACGAACTTAGCTGTTGAAGATGACCCTGTTGTTGAAGAAGATCCTGTAGTGGAAGCTGATCATAACATAGAGCCTGTCGGGGAGTCTATTTCGGATACGGCAGATGATCAAGACGAAACGATCGAGGTTGAAGAGGAAACTGAAACAGCACACGAGCCGGCCGTTGTAAAGGATCCTGTATTGAATGAGACTGTACAGGAAACTGAATTGGCAAATGATCTTAATGATGATGAAACCGAAGAATCTCCATTAACAAAAGAGGAAACGGAGGAGCTTGAACCTGTGGAGGCAGCTTTGATAGCTGGTAGTAATCAATCGGTTACTCCAGAGGAAGAAATCACTTCAAAAAAAGAAATCGGTGCTATTGCGTCGGCTAACGCCAATTCGGCATATGCACCAAATATCTATGAGGAAGAGCCGCGTAATTCAAATGCGATCTGGTATTGGATGACTGGAATTATTGTGCTGGCAATGGTTGCTGTTGCGGTCGTTTACACCAATCCTGCATTAAAGGATTCGTTATTCGGGTCGACCAAACCTGTCGTAAAGACGGCAGATACCCTTGTTCAACAAAAGCCGATCATACCTGCTGATACCTTGTCCAATACGCAAGCCGATAGTTTAAAGCAAGTCGATTCATTGGTTAAGCGTAATGTAGCCGATTCTGTTAAAAAGACAGCTGCTGTACCAGCGACCAATGCTGCAGCAAAACCTCCGGTTCTGGAAGCAAATCCTGTGATTAAGGAGTCCATTCCTGTTGCTCAACCGCGATACCAGGTGGTCATTGGATCAGCAAAAACTATGGCAAGCGCCGAGCAGGAGGCACAACGTCTTCGTGCGATGGGCTATAAAACAGCACGGGCAGTTGAAGGGAAAAATAAAAAAGATAGAAAGAAAATTATCTTAAATACCTACATGACAAATGAGGAAGCACAGCTTGCGAAGAAGTCGGTACTCAATAAAATTAAGGATGCTTGGGTAGAAAAGATCTTATAAAAGTTAAAACTATATAAAACTATTAATAATTATGTCATTAGTACAAGATACAGCACGGGTTGCTGTGGATTCGTTTAATCAAGCTGCACAACAACCATTACCTGCTGCTGCGCCTACAGAAAACATGAGTTTGATCGATATGATGATCAAAGGGGGATGGATTATGGTTCCAATCTTACTGTTGTTCTTTATTGGATTGGTTATCTTTTTTGAGCGTTATTTGACGATTCGTCGTGCTGCAAAATATGATAACAGCTTAATGTCGCAAGTAAAGGCAAATGTGTTGTCGGGGAACTTGGATTCAGCGTTAGCTGTAGTTCGTTCAAGTAACTCAGCTTTGGGACGCATGTTGCAAAAAGGCTTATTGCGTGTCGGCAGACCGATCAAAGATATTGAAGGAGCGATCGAAAACGTGGGTAAATTGGAAGTTGCCAAGTTAGAAAAGAACATCAATATTTTGGGTATTATTGCTGGTATTGCCCCTATGCTTGGTTTCGTAGGTACGATCTTTGGAGTAATTAAGATTTTCCACGACGTGGAATTAGCAGGTGGTATTGATATTGCTTCTGTATCTGGGGGACTATATGTAAAAATGGTATCGTCTGCATCAGGTCTTGCGGTGGGTATCTTAGCTTATTTAGGCTACCATATCCTGAATATGATGGTGGAACGATTGATTTTACGGATGGAAACGGATGCAGTAGAATTTATTGATTTATTGGATGAACCCGGAAGATAATGAACTTACGAAGTAGAAAAAATAAACCATCTGCGGAAGTACATACTTCAGCGCTGAATGATATCATGTTTTTCCTGATGTTATTCTTCCTGTTGGCTTCTGCAGTTTCTAATCCGCAAGTGGTGAAGCTATTGTTGCCAAAGTCAAGTGCGGGAGAACAATCTGTTGCTAAAAAGACCGTCACGGTATCGATTACAAAAGATTTGGGCTATTTTATTGATAAAACACCCGTTCCAATTGAAGGATTGGAGGCTGCAATTCAATCCCAAATGGCTGCAGGCGAGGAAGTGACAATTATGCTCTATGTCGATAATACGGTTCCTATTCAAAATGTTATTTCTGTTATGGATGTAGCTAATCGATTGAAGATTAAAGTGGTATTGGCAACAGAACCCAAAAAAGATAAGTAAGAATAATTAAACTTTTTGAGAGTTTATTGTTCATATGTTAATATAGGAGATTAATGCGATGAGATATCATCTTCAACATGAAGAAAATAATTTCCCCAAAGCGCTGGGGATATCGACTGTAGTCATGGCATCGTTGCTCTTGATTGGTTTTTTTGTTGTTTTTAAGGCACAGGCTCCGGATGAATATGGAATGGGGGGAATGATCGTTAATTATGGGACATCACCCGAAGGTATGGGGGATGACTATATGAGCGTTGAGGAACCTTCTGTAGATCCCAATGCGAATAATGAGCGCCCAGACCGTATCGATCCTGTCGAAACACCTACCCCAACTCCAACGCAGCAAGTTGCGGAGAAGGCAGTCGCTACGCAAGATCTGGAAGATGCTCCTGCGGTAACAAAAACCGAAAAAAAGGTAGTATCAAAGGCGCCTGAAACCACCAAAGAAGTGAAGGAAGTGGCTCCGCAGGCAAACGCTAAAGCACTTTTTAAAGGGAATAAAAACAATGGTAAAGGAGCTGGTGATGGTACAGGAACAACACCTGGAAATCAGGGTTCCAAACTAGGTGATCCTTTAGCAAGTAATTATGGCGAAGGAGGATCTGGAAACGGTAACATGATGTTGTCTATTGAAAACCGAAGCTTTACGCAACGGCCAAGTATCGACGACAATGGACAGCAAGCAGGAAAGGTTGCTGTGGAGTTTAGAGTCAATAAGCAAGGGGTTATCACCTATGCGCGTGCTGGTGTAAAAGGAACGACGATCACCGATCCATCGTTATTGGAGAAATGTGAGCGTGCTGTACGTGGCGCTAGGCTAAACCAATTGCCGAATGCTCCCGACTCACAGACGGGACGGATTGTGTTCAATTTTAGATTAAGATAAAAATCATTCACATGAATGCTTATAATGAGGCAATCGAGTATCTGTATACTCGATTGCCTATGTTTACAAGGGATGGCGCCTCTGCGTTCAAAAAAGACCTTGACAATACCATCAAACTTTGCGCTGCGTTGGACGACCCACAGCGAAAATCCAAAACTTTACATATTGCTGGCACAAACGGAAAGGGATCTACCTCCCATATGTTGGCCGCTATTTTGGCCGAAGCAGGCTATAAGACCGGTCTCTATACTTCACCACATTTACTGGATTTCAGAGAACGTATTCGTGTCAATGGAAAGTTATGTGAGCAAGAATTTGTTGTCGATTTTGTCAATACCCATCGCGAGCTTATAGAAGAAGTCAGTCCATCCTTTTTCGAAATTACTGTAGCCATGGCTTTTGATTATTTCGAGAAGAAAAAGGTTGATATCGCTGTCATTGAAGTCGGCCTTGGCGGGCGTTTGGATAGCACCAATATTATTCAGCCTTTGCTGTCCGTAATTACCAATATCGGTTTTGATCACATGAATCTTCTTGGTAATACACTGGCAGAAATTGCTGCGGAGAAGGCGGGAATTATCAAAAGAGATACACCTGTCGTTATTTCGGAATATGCCGAAGAAACGGCTGCTGTGTTTGTGGATAAAGCAGCGATGGAGCATGCGCCGATACAATTCGCTTCTGACAAGTATGAGACCAAGATGCTGGCAGTCGACCAAGATTATTTAACAGTGCAGGCTATTGATCCTAACGGTCATCAAGCAACATATCAGCTCGATCTTAAAGGCTCTTATCAGGTGAAAAATCTTGCCGGCGTGTTATTAGCTGTGGATGAGTTACGTCAACTGGGCTTTGAGATCAGTGATCAACATATTCATCGGGCGCTGAAAAACGTGCAAACAAGTACAGGAATTCAAGGGCGGTGGCAACAATTGTCTAAGGATCCATTTATCATCTGTGATACAGGGCATAACGAGGACGGAATTCATGAAGTGCTCAAAAATTTGGCGACAACGGTTTATGATAAATTGCACTTTGTGATAGGGGCAATGCGTGATAAGGATTTATCCCATATGTTGCCTTATCTGCCGAAGGATGCAATCTATTATTTCTCCGCTCCGGATATGCCGCGTGCAATGCCAGCGGATGTGTTGCGAAAAGAAGCTTTGGAATTTGGTCTAGTTGGACTCGATTATCCATCCGTGGAAGCCGCGTTTGATGCAGCAAAAGAGGCGTATCAGCAAGGTAACCTAATTTTTGTTGGCGGAAGCAATTTTGTTGTTGCGGAAGTGCTGGCTAGTTTGACGCACGAATAGGAATATCACCTTTTCTCGCAAATAAATCTGCGGGAGGAATTCATAGAAATTGATCATAAAAAGGGAGCTGCATGACGTGCAGCTCCCTTTTTATACTTTTGTACCGTTGGTCATTAATCATTGATCGTCAATTCACCACGGATATCCTTTTCAATCCAATAGGCGACCTCTTTTTGATCTTCTAACTCGCCTTGAAGATACATTAATTTGGTTACTGCCGCTTCGAATGTCAGGTCGTAGCCATTGAGCACGCCGATGGATTTAAGTCCTTGTGAAGTCTCATAGCGACCTAATTCAACAGAGCCTACTTTACATTGCGAAATGTTGAGGATATTTTTACCTTGTTCAATTGCTTCTTTCAATAGATCCAGAAACCAAGTGTCGGTGGTGGTATTGCCTGACCCAAATGTTTCCATCACAATGGAACGGACATCGGAGTCTAAGACGGCTTTGATCGTTTGTGCAGAAATTCCGGGGAATAATTTCAATACCGCAACGCGATTGTCCAGTTTGGTATGTAGGATAAATTCTTTATCAATATTATTTAATAAAGCATCTGTATTGTATTTGAGGTGAATACCTGCTTCAACCAATACGGGATAGTTTGGCGATCTAAAGGCCTCAAATTTGGCCGAATTATATTTAAATGAGCGATTGCCGCGGAATAATTTATTGTCGAAAAGAATACATACCTCTTGGATAATGGAGATGCCATCCTGCTTCGCCGAAGCGATTTCCAACGCTGTCATCATATTCTCCCTGGCGTCCGTTCGGATCTCACCGATAGGTAGCTGAGAGCCGGATAAAATGACCGGTTTTTGGAGTCCTTCCAACATAAAGCTCAGTACGGAGGCCGTAAAAGCCATTGTATCGGAACCATGTAGAATAACAAAACCGTCGTAATTCGCATAGTTATCCTTAATAATTTGTGCCATTTCAATCCATATTTCAGGCTTCATGTTGGATGAATCGATAATAGGTTCGAAAGAGTGCACGGTCAGCTTATAGTCTAAGCGACTTAAATCAGGGAGATTTCGTTTGATCAATTCAAAGTCGAAAGGAACGAATGTTCCTGTTTCATCTTTAACCATTCCAATGGTCCCACCTGTGTAGATAATAAAGATATTATGCATTGAGTTTTGAAATTATATACCAAATATACGTTTTGAATTTTCTGTTGTAATTTCGGCGACCTTCTCGACGGAAATCTGATGCAGATCAGCTACTTTTTGAGCGACGTAAACCAAATAGCTGCTCTCATTTTCTTTACCGCGGAAAGGGACAGGTGCCAGATAGGGTGCATCGGTCTCAAGAACGATATGCTTCAAGTCGATTTCTTTAACGACTTGATCTAAGCCCGCTTTTTTAAAGGTAACGACCCCGCCAATACCAAGGGCGAACCCTAAATCGATCGCCTGATGGGCCTGCTCCAGGCTGCCCGTAAAGCAGTGCAGAACGCCAAACAGTCTGTCGTCGTGGAGTTCTTCCAATAATTCGAACAATTCAGTAAAGGCTTCCCGACAATGGATATCGATTGGTAAATTTAATTCTTTAGCCCATTGAACCTGAGTTCGAAAGGCATCTTTTTGAATTTCAAGCGTGCTTTTATCCCAATAAAGATCCAGCCCAATCTCACCTATGGCATGGACTTTGTTTGTTTCCAAGCTCTTTCGGATGGTTTCTAACTCTTCCACATAGTTTTCCTTTACGTCGCAGGGATGTAATCCAAGCATGGGAAAACAATGTTCTGGATAAGCTGCTACGGTATGAAATACAGGTTTTATGGAAGCGCTATTCACATTCGGCAAAAAAAGGCGTTGTATGCCATTATCAAAGCAACGTTGTAGATGTTCTTGCAGTTTTTCGGTTCCTGCATGGTAATAAATGTGTGTATGTGTATCTGTAAGCAACATAGTTTTCTGCGAGGAAGCAGTGGGTTAGGGTAAAAACTTGTTTTTATTATTATCGAATAAAGTGGTAGACTTAATTACCAAAATTTCAATTCGATCTCCAAAGATAACTTATTAATTAGCAAAAATGAAAATTAATACAGGATTCCTTCGATTGAGATGAATTCCTTTTTCGTATCTTGGAAAACGCCATTAGGAGGAGGACCGCCCCTTCATGCCATGAGGACAGTAGTAACGATTATTATTGCCCCTTGGAAAGATAGGTCGTAATAAAAAGAGTCAGAAGTCAAACATACCGTAAGATTTACTGTTAAATAGATAAAAGAGGCGGTTGTTGTCCTATTTTTATAAGAATAAATGAATCATATGATGAATAAGAGGTTATGCCTGGGTTTGTTGACTTTGGCGTCGGTTATGTTTATAAACAAACTACATGCGCAATCATTGATTGACCCATCGATAAAAGACATTATTCAAAAAGCCTTTCAGACAAATAAAGAATTGAAATTGAAGGCTTACGAAGTCGATAAAGCACGTCTGGAAGCTGATGGTGTTAAAGCAAATCGGTTGCCGCACGTCTCCGCACTCGGGCTATACGGTTATGTACATAGCAACGGGAGTATTGATAATCCTACAGTTAATATTCCTTTGTTGAACCTAGGCCTGTTTGAAGGAGCAACAGGATTTAGTATGCATGGGCAAGCTGCTTATGCGGGAGTGTCTGTAAAGCAGATTATCTTTTCCGGATTACAGATTCCGAATGGAATAAAAGCATTGCAGGAGAAAGCTGCGGCACAACAATATTTAGAATCGGCCAGTCGAGAGACACTCTCTAAGGATATTATAGCATCATTTGATCAATTAATGTTGTTGGATGAGGTGGATAAATTAATTGTAGATTCTGAAAAGCGATTAAAAAAAGAGCAGGAAAAGGTGAATAAAGCGATTCAAAATGGACTTGCAATACCTTATGATCGAGATAAATTGAAATTGGCATTACTGGAATTGGAAGAGAAAAAGGTAGAACTTTCTGGCAATCGGGATTTGTTGTGCCAAAAGATCGAACAAGAAACTGGCGTGTCTTTTCATGAGGTTGGTGGAATTCATTATCGACTTAAACCTATATTTTTGTCAGAGCTACCACGTGATGTCGAACAAAGATCCGAATTGAAAGCGCTAGATGCTTCTTCAAAAGCGTATGAATATCTGTATAAAAAAGAAAAGGGGGGAGCTCTTCCTGCTGTCTTTGCCTTTGGATCTGCAAACTATCTGAATGTTTTCAATTCTAAACTCACGGTGAAAGACCAACCCCTGTTTGGTACAGTCAATTTGCCACTTAATTCCATCAAGGGAAGTCCCAATGTCATGGTCGGCGTAGGGGTTAAATGGGATCTCTATACCGGCGGGGAACATCACAATAAGATTAAGCAAGTCAAACTCGATCAACATATCAATACGACCAAGCGGGAAGATACGCAGGAAAAGTTAAATCTATTATTGAGCAAGAATACAGTCACCTATACGACTGGCAACCAAAAGTTGAAAGTGGGAGAACAGCAGTTGAAAGTTGCCGAAAATAACCTTTCTATGGCTGTTAAACAGTATCAAGCCGGCTTAATAGATGTTACGGAGTTGTTGGCTGCTGAAAACGATTGGTACAAAGTTAATTTGGGTTATTTTAACAATGTATTGCAGCAACGTACTGCTGCGGTCGAATTACTACATACATCAGGAAAATTATTACAAACTATACATGAGTAACATGAAGAATTTATATGGGATATTATCGCTGTTTATTTTTGTTTCTTGTACAAATCAAGTGAAGGAGAAGCCTATTGAAGGTAAGGTGGAGCGTGAGCAGGTGACGGTTGTGACAAAGGTCCCGGGAAAAATTGCGAAGCTTCTGGTTGAAGAAGGGGACTTTGTGCATGCGGGTGATACCTTGGCTATTTTGAGTATTCCCGAAGTGGATGCTAAAGAAGAACAGGCAAAAGGGGCACTACAGTCTGCTGATGCACAATATAACATGGCAGTCCGGGGCGCTACGAAAGGACAACTCGTGCAATTGCAAGCGAAGGTAGATGGACTTAAGGAACAATATGAATTTGCGAAAAAATCTATAGGTCGCTTGGATGCCCTTCTGCAGGACAGTCTTATTCCACAACAAAAGTACGACGAGACCTACGCCAAATATCAGGGAGCCAAAAATCAATATCTTGCAGCACAGGCTGAATTAGCTGAAGCAAGGGGTGGGGCTAGACAGGAACAGCAGATTATGGCCTTGGGGCAAAAAGAACGTGCACTTGGAGCGATCTCTGAAGTCAATGTTGCTGCGCAGGAGAAATATGTCATTGCTCCACAGGACATGAGTGTGGAGACGATTAATCTGAAAGTCGGTGAATTGGCGATGGCTGGTTATCCCATTATAAATGGTTTCCTCGATCGATCGACCTATTTTAGATTCACATTGCCCGAAAATAAAATGGGGAGACTTCAAAAAGGAGAGGTCGTGGAGGTAGAAATTCCTTATTTGAATCACAAAAAGGTTAAAGCGAAGGTGATTAGTATTAAAGCCTTAAATTCGTATGCAAGCATCGCCTCAGCTTATCCTGATTTCGATCCGCAACAGGCTGTATTTGAATTGAAGGTTATCCCTGAAGATGCTGCCGGTAGCAAAGATTTGTTAACAAAAACGCTTGTGGTTCTCCATGCGAATTAAAGAGCTTGACTGTGAAAAAATTTTTAGAATTGATCCAACGAGAGTTTAAGCTCTTCTTCAATAATAAAGTGCTATTGATGCTTTTTCTGGGGGCACCTGTATTGTACGGTGTTTTGGTGGGGCACGTCTATCAACAAGGTAAGGTAACGCATATGCCGATCATTGTGGTTGATGAGGATAATAGCCCCTTAAGCAGTTCATTTATTGATATGCTTTCCGATAATGAGAGTATTGACGTTGCCCGTGTATTACCGTCCTTATTTGATTCAAAAGATATTGCCATGCAATATGAGGCAACAACGATTGTGCATATTCCTAAGGGTTTTGCATCTGGAGTACAACAGGGACGTTTGCCCGAAATGACTGTTTTCGTAGATGGTGCCAATACGTTGACCTCCAATACAGCCATGATGGCTGTTAATGTTTGTGCCTCGACGTTGAAAGCGGGTATACAGATTCAGGCTCAAATGAAACGTGGTGTTCCCGCAAAGATTGCTGCACAGCAGTACGAACCTTTTAAGACAACTTTTGTTAAGCAAAATATCCGAAGTGGAAATTACCTGTATTTTATGCTGCCGGGAGTGCTTATTACCGTGCTGCAGCAGGTCTTGCTCTTAGGCTTGGCTTTGTCTTTTTCCTCCGAATTTGAAGGTAATACATTTCCAGAGCTTGTACGTAAAATCGGTAATCCAATTGGGCTTATTCTTGTTAAGATATTACCTTATGTTTTGATGTCTATTGGTATTCTGGTTTTATATTGGGGTTTTGGTCAGTATTACCGTATGCCTTTACAGGCCGAGTTTGGGCGCTTTGTCCTGTGTACTTTCGTCTTTCTGCTCGCCGTATGTTTTATCGGTGTACTCGTCAGCATTGTCCTACCTTCGCAATTGAAATCGACAGAAGTCCTTATGGTCATTGCAACGCCAGCATTTATCTTGAGTGGCTTTACCTGGCCGTCGAGTCTAATGCCAGGATGGGTACAGGCAATAGCAAATGTAATCCCATCAACCCATTATCTACGAATTTTTAGGTTAATGTTTATTCAGCATGCTGAAAATTACCATACCGATAAGGCCCTGATCGCGTTAACCATCATTATGATCATCAGTTTTATATTGGCCGTAGTAATACTGTGGCTAAAAATACGGAAGATCAAAAAAGAAGATAAGAAGGTTAACGCATAACCAATAAAAACAGGAATAACAAAAAAGCGGTTTCATTTTGGTGAAACCGCTTTTTTGTTAACTGAAATTTACAGTCAAATTATTTTTTTGCTGCTGGAGCTTTCGTTGCAGGAGCTGTTGCCGCTGGAGCAGTAGTTCCAGTAGGCGCTACCATGCCTGGAGTTGTTGCTGTAGGAGCAGGAACTTTTCCAGGTTTAATATCCAATACTTCTACTTCAAATACTAAAGGAGCATATGGAGGGATAACACCTGAAGGGCGATCGCCATAAGCCAAAGATGAAGGAATGACTAAAGTTGCTTTTGTACCTTTGTTAAACAATTGGAAAGCTTCAGTCCATCCTGGGATCACACCATCAACACCTAATTGGAACTTTAATGCCTCATAAGGACGTTGAGGGTTGAAAACTTTCTCTTTTTTAGCTACATCTGGAAGATTTGTATCAAATACTTTTCCTGTAGTTAATGAACCTACATAGTTCACATGAATAGAATCACCTACTTTTGCATTTGTTCCTGTTCCAGGTTTCGTGATTACGTATTGAAGACCTGAAGCTGTTTTTGTTGTTTTCAAGTTTTTATCCTTGATATATTTTTCAAGTTTAGCTGGTTCAGCAGCTTTGTGTTTGTTTAATTCTTCTTCAAAATATTTCTGAACTTGTTCGCCCAATTGTTGGTCTGTCAATTTTCCTTTTTTGAAGTGTTTTTTGACTTTGATCGAATAAACAATGAATTTATCTGCAAACTCTGGTTTTGGTTGGTGTGTTTTAGCAGCCATAGAATCCAAGTTGATTTTGAATACCAAGCTATCGCCTTCACCTACGTATTTGAATAAACCAGTAGGGTCACCTGGATTTTTTGCGATGATACTATCTGGATATAATTGAACGATTTGAGGGACTCCCATGTCATATGTACTTTGCATTGTAGAATCTCTGTCCGTTTTCACAACCATGTCAAGTGCTAATAAATCGCCTGATACTGCTTTTTCTTTTGCATTATCATCTACGATTTTATACTCAAGACCACCTTCAGCCTTTTTGAATTTTTGGCATGACGTCATCAAAAGACCGGCAGCCGCGAAAAATAGAATTGCTTTCTTCATTTTCTAATGTATGTTACGATATCTTATTTTGTTAATATTTCTTTATAATTTGGTAAAACCGATTTGAATTTTGCAATCACTGCTTCGAGGCTTTCTTTCGAATTACCTCCTGAAGCGTTAAGATGCCCCCCTCCATTGAAATACAATTTACAGATCTCATTGCAAGGAACTTCTCCAATCGAACGCAAAGATAGTTTAATTTGTTCATTTCTGTCAATAATTAAAGCAGCCAATCGAATTCCTTTGATAGAAAGGGCATAATTGACTAATCCTTCGGTATCACCGGTGATCACTTCAAACTGAGTGAGATCCGCTTTGGTTACATGGATAATGGCGGTGTTATATTCATGGATAACCTCTAGACGATTCAATAGACAGAACCCTAAGAATTTCAGGCGGCTTTCTGACGAGCTATTGTAAATCTCTTCGTGGATAGCCCAGTTTTGTGCACCGCAATCAATGAGTGATGCAATGATGCGGTGAATTTCAGCAGTGGTAGAACGGAAGCGGAAAGAGCCCGTATCGGTCATAATACCGGTATATAGGCATGTCGCCATGTCAGCACTGATATGATCTGGATCTTGCATCTCATGGACTAAGAACCGATAGATCAATTGTGCCGTCGCTGCAGCAGATGGATCCCAAAATGCGTAGTCTTCAAACCCTTCCGGATCTAAATGGTGATCAATCATGCATTTAATTCCTTTCGCTTGACGAATAGGTTCACCCATTTCGTGAATCCGGGCAAGGCCATTAAAATCTAAGCAGAAAATGAATTCAGCTGCGTCAATCTGTTGATTGTGCAGGTCAATATCCTGCGTATAAATTTGTACATTTTCTAAGCCAGGTAACCAATCCAAAAAGGCTGGAAAGTCTGACGGTACAATGAGATTTACGTGGTGTCCTTTCGTGGTCAACCAAAAATATAATCCTAAAGATGAACCCAATGCGTCCCCATCTGGTTTGTAGTGCGTTGTAATTACAATACGTTTTGGTTCAGCTAATAATTCTTTTAATTCTTCCGATTTCAGCATAGTCATATTAAGTCTGCAAACCTACTATAAAAAAATTAGATTAGACAAATTTTTTATAAAGATCTTTTAGCATCTTATAGCGTTTGGTGTTGATTTTAAAAAATTGATTTTCAGGTTTTTAAAACTTATAAACATAGATCTTGAAATCCCGCTTCATGCAGATTAAATAATTGGCATTGTCGCCATAGTTAATCGGTCCATAATAGAACTTTGAAAAACCTTCTACAGGAAATCCCTCCTGGACCAAGCCATCAGATCCGAAAACATAAATCATGCGGTTGTCGGTTCCAACACCTATGATATCAGATTTACCTATTCGTTTAAAAAACAACGGTCTGTTACTGGCCTCTTCGATGAATTTATATTCAAAGTAGGAAGACGAGTCTCTTGAACTGTAGGCATTCAGTTTGTTGTTGGCTAGAATAACAAAATCTCTGTCAGCACCACCGCTAATATCTTCAAAATTAAAGAACGCATCTTTACCCCAATCACCTAGTTTTATTTTTTTGGTTTCGCCTTCGAAAGGAATTTTGAATACGCTGCCTTTATTGTTTGCCAAGTAAATGAAGGAGTTCTTTTCATCCGACGCCGCAACTAAACCAATTGGATTTTTAACACTTTCCCCATCGGTATCCATTGTTTTTTTACGGATGATCTTACCATTTTGATCAAAGAAATACACGGAAGCAGTGCTTGTGCCGGCAATAATATAATTTGTCTGTCCCAGGCTGGTTGTTTTTAGATCGAATAAAATTCGACCATCCACGCTATTATTTTCAAAGCCCTCCACTTTTTTGCCATCCAGGGTATACGCAAGAATGCGGTCTGTTGCCGGAATGTAAATACGTTGTTCTTTATTGAAGGTGGCGATTGCAGCTCCGTAAGTTGCCGAGTATGGAAGTTCAACGGAGAAGCCAGTTCTGTTTTTACCATCGGGCATAAAGCGATATAAGCGGTTTTTTGTGACGGCGACAATACTGAGATCCTGTAACTGAATTGGCTCGCCCAAAATTTCACCTTGGAAGAGGTTTTGCCAGAGTTCTTTTCCATCCGGCGAAAATGCATGTACCGTGTGATCTTGTTCTTGAATCAGGATAAACTTGTTCTTCCCATCTTGATCGAAAATCCAAGGTTTATTGATCATTCGGTTCTCCAGCTGGACTGTCCATTCTGGTTTGCCGCCTAATCTCGTATCACTCTTAAAGAGGGCATATAAACTGGACGAAAATGTGCCCTGATTGCCACTCAACTGGTAAGACCAGGAGTAGAAATTTTGAAAGCCATATTCATCCTCATCTTTAAAGTTCTTTGCAAAGTCAGCTTTTAAGTTATCTAGAATATTGCTTTTACCAGCTTTAGGTTCTAAATAGAAAGTCACATTGCTGCGGCTATTCTGCAATGCTGCATGATTTTTGAAAATAGCCGTTCCGGAAAGAAATTGCTTTTCCCGGAAAGATTCCCGATAATCTCTCAAGATACCCGTCCGTGTAGCGACCACCATAATGTTATCTACAATGGTAAAATAGGGGCGGGTAAAGCTTTTGAAAGGTTCTCCAAATAGCGCATGTAAGAGATTCGAATATTTAAATTGATAGATTGAATCACCTACAGACGAACTGAATTTCTTGAGATTATCAGCAAATAGCGTTGAATCCGAAATACTGATCAAACCTATTGCATCCTGATTATCTAATTCCGCAAGCGCAAATTCATCGTTGAAAATTGGCGCGATGATACTGTCAAATGATACTTTGCTGTCTTCTTCAAAGTTCTTTATACTTTTAGCCAATCGAGCATCTTCTTTTTGCTGTACCAACAAGGCTTTCAGTCCACTGCGAAAACTATGGGGATCTGAAATACTAAAGTCTATATAAGATGCAGCATTTTTAGGCAGATAATTCCCTAGAGCTTGCACTTGAGCCGTCTGCGTGGCAAATAATTGTAGGTAACTATTTTTGCTCGCCGAGAGATCTGTTTCACCCTTAAAAATAAAAGCATCCTTTTTGAAATTCATATTCCAGGACGTTTGGCCCTTCAGCGAATCGATTAAGTTGAGATAAGTGCCAAATTTGGATTTCATCAATATTCGAGCAATTTGCGCCAATTGTTCATTGAAAAAATAGAGACTAAGTGGCGTGTTTTTATTGTTATGGTTTACAAAGAACTCGATTTGTTTGGTACTTATTTTCTTAACCTGTTTATCAAAAATCTGGGAGAGTACCTGTTTGGAATAGCTAGCGAAAATGATTTCGTGAGAATAGGCACAATAAAGTGTACTATCCTTAGTGCCTTGATTAAGCCCATAAAATCGTTGGCCTAAGGTGTCAAAAGGTTGTATTTTGTAGTTTTTACCGACGTTTCCAAGTAATGTTGCCAGCGAGTTATTATCAATGCTTTGACCAACCTGAACGCTATATAATGGCGTAATCTGATCTTTTTCCTGGTGAAAAGAGAGTAATATTTGCTGCCCCGCTACAAGAGGTGCAAACTGTTCATTACGTAATAATTCGTCTTTAAGACGCTCCAGGTTGCCGAAATTGCGTTGACCTATAATGGCTTTAAAGAGCTCATAGTCATTGAAGATCGTATCTACAGTCTGATCATTGGCAAAGGAGGCAATAGCTAATGTACTTTCAGGAAGATATTGTAAAGCTTTAGAATCTTGTTTATTGTTTTTATTGAAGTCTCCAAAAAGATAGATCGTGGCCGCGATGACCGCGATGAATAATATAACAGTGATGATGATTGTTTTTTTCATCCTTTTTATTTTTTTCAATGCCTGATAAGAACTCGAATAAATCGTCAGTACCACGCTGGTCGATGCGATTAAAAATCCAGTTTTAGCAGAACAACTATTTATGAGGTACTCATTTTCTTGTCAGCAGAATAAGTACACTAAACTTGTTTTTTTAATGGTGATGAAGCCATCATGCGGCAGATGTTTATCAAGGATATACAAATCTTGCACCTCGTTCAAGATTTCGGTGAGCTGCACGATGCTCATGATGATTCATACGTAAAACAAACCTAATAAAAATATATGGGAAGAGATAGAAAATCGTTCCTATAATGCGCCTTTGTAATATAAATTTAACAAAAAATTCCTTATTTTGCTCTGTTTTTAATACATTTATCGCTAGAAACTCATTTTCAGCATTCACTTTAACATAATGAATAAGAAAATCATTTTAGCCGCTTCGTTGTTGGGAGCATTAGCTGTAATATTAGGCGCCTTTGGTGCTCATGGTCTAGAAGGAAAGGTAAGTACATATCATATTGAAACTTGGAAAACTGCAAATCAGTATCATTTCTATCATACCTTCGCCCTGTTATTTTTATCTACTTTTTCGCGAGCAAAGACGTACTCGATTAAAGTATCATTTATTGCTTTCCTCATTGGTATACTTTTTTTCTCAGGGTCGTTGTATGTCTTAAGTGTGCGAGAAATAACCGGCTTTGGCAATCCGTCTATTTTAGGACCTATCACGCCTTTGGGAGGATTGTCTTTGATCGTTGGCTGGGTTGCGCTATTTATAGCAGCGCTAAAAAATAAATCGTAATCCTATTTAATTGCCTATGTCGATACGAAATCATATTCGTATTTAATCATAACAGAGCCTTCTTGAATAAATTCAGGAAGGCTTTTTTAGGTTACAATGGATTGACCAGTGATCGCTTGGCTTTCACACTCCGATGTCGCTTTGGCGCCGTATGATTGTAGACGGTTTTATGTATTGCCGGAGTCGTTTGACCGCTATTCCTGAAGGTTTTTTTGTACTTTTATACCATAATTTGAATTTATGTCCAATCCACAATCTACGATTTTTAGTGAAAGAGATACGCTGTTTGTTGATGTGGTCCTACCACTAGCATTAGCAAGAACATATACGTATCGTATTCCGGTTGACTGGAACGATCGTGTGCAGGTCGGTGTACGTGTCATCGTGCAATTTGGACGGAATAAGATCTATTCTGCGGTTGTCAAGTCCATTAGCCAGGAAGCACCAAAGCACTATGAAGCAAAGTATATTTTGGACATCATTGATGAAAAACCCATTGTCAATTTAGCTCAGTTTAAACTGTGGGACTGGCTAGCCGATTATTACATGTGTAGTTTGGGCGAAGTCATGCAGGCTGCGCTGCCCTCGGCATTGAAGCTGGCCAGTGAGACCAAAGTCGTTTCATCGATTGGGGAAGAATTTGACCGTTCTACACTTTCAGATAAAGAGTATCTGATTATAGAGGCTTTGGAGGTTGCGGAAGAACTTAAAGTCAATGATATTGTGAAATTGTTGGGACAAAAAACAGTCTTCCCCATATTGAAGCAATTATTTGACAAAGGAATTGTTTTGATTTCTGAAGAGATTACAGAAAGATATAAACCCAAGACCAAAGCATTTTTACGTTTTGCTCCCGACTTTAGAAATGAAGATGCAAAAAGAGAATTGTTGGATAGCTTAAACCGTGCGCCAAAACAACAAGATGCGGTATTGGCATTTATGCAGCTGGTCAAAAAAACCGAGGAAATCACGCGGCCCATGTTGGCTGAGGCCTCGGGCTGTGGTAACGGTGCTATTACGGCTTTGATTGACAAAGGTGTTTTTGAAATAAAGGAAAAGGTTGTATCCCGGTTCCAGGGGGAAGATATCGAACTGGATGCCAATTTTCAATTTAATGAAAATCAGCAAAGGGCCTATGCCGAAATACAAGAGTCGTTTGAAGAGAAGGAAGTTACCCTGTTACATGGTGTTACTGCTTCGGGAAAAACACAGATTTATATACGGCTTATCGAACAAGCAATCGCAGCGGGAAAATCAGCCCTTTATCTACTGCCTGAGATAGCGCTGACAGCACAGATTACGGCGCGCTTAAAGCTGCATTTCGGCGATAAATTGGGGGTGTACCACTCCAAGTTTAATGATAATGAACGTGCCGAGGTATGGCATAAAGTAATGAAAAATGAATTTCAGGTCGTGATTGGGGCCCGTTCTTCAGTTTTTCTGCCCTTTCAGGATTTAGGGATTATCATCGTTGATGAAGAGCACGAAAGCTCCTATAAACAGTTTGATCCAGCTCCACGTTACCATGCCCGAGATACGGCTATTTACCTCGGGTTTCTACATCAGACCAAAGTGCTATTGGGATCAGCGACGCCTTCTTTGGAAAGTTATTACAATGCCAAGGCTAAGAAGTATGGTTTTGTGCAACTGCTTGAGCGTTATGGCAACGCACAATTGCCAAGTATTGAGTTGGTGAATATTCCCGAAGAGGGAAGAAAAGAAAATATGTTTTCCTATTTTTCTGGCACCTTGTTAAAAGCAATTGAAGAAGCCGTAAAAAATAAAGAGCAGGTTATATTATTTCAAAATAGACGTGGGCACACGACAATGATCCAATGTAATACCTGTGGATTCGTTGCAAAATGTGTCAATTGTGATGTCAGCTTAACCTATCACAAGAGCTCTAATATGATGCATTGCCATTATTGTGGTCATGTGGAGCCTCCACTTCGTGTTTGTCCGGCCTGTGGAATGCCGCATATCGAAAGTAAAGGATTCGGTACAGAAAGGGTAGAGGAAGAACTTGAAATCCTGATGCCCGAAATTCGCATCGGTCGGTTGGATCTGGATTCCACAAAAGGTAAATACGGTTTCGATAAAATTATCACGGCTTTTGATGAGCATGAATTTGATGTTCTTATTGGGACGCAAATGGTTGCTAAGGGGCTCGATTTCGGAAGAGTAAGCCTCATCGGTGTTGTCAATGCAGATACGATCATTAACTTTCCGGATTTCCGTTCGTATGAACGATCTTTTTCGTTATTTTCCCAGGTAGCAGGACGTGCAGGTCGGCGTGAAGCAGGCGGAAAAGTGATCATTCAGAGCTACACCACGAATCATCGGGTGTTAGAACAGGTGGTCAATAACGATTATGAAGGGATGTTTATGACGGAAATTACAGAACGAAAAAACTATCTTTATCCTCCTTTCTACCGGCTTATTCGGATTGATATTAAACATACGGATTTTCAGAAATGCTATGATTCGGCCAATCGTTTTGCCTCGGCGCTGCGGCAACAGTTGGGTGCAAGGGTATTGGGACCGGAGCCGCCTTTAGTTTCTCGTGTGCGGAATAATTTTATCCAGACCATTACCTTGAAGATTGAGCGAACAAATATTAGTATTGCAAAGGTCAAGGAATTGATCCGTTCGGTGCTCCTCGATTTTGAAATCGATAAAACCAATGCTGGTGTGCGCGTTCAGGTCGATGTAGATCCCTATTAGTGACAGCTATTGCCCGCATTAACTTGTAAAAACGAGCGTTCTTGGTAAACTTAAATCACATGCGCTTATCGTTTTCTTCGCGGCCAAATTCAAGAGGTCAACGGAGGTTGAGCCTAAGGGAAAGATGATTCGGAAAATAAAGCAAATTAACTTGAAAATACGTACAGTGTTGGTATTGAATTATTTGTGATTAATTCTGTTTAATGTGCCTTTTAAAAGGTAAATTTGAAACATCATGGCGTACAAGTTTATTGATAATTATCGGGAGAAAGGTGCTCGTAAGAAATTGGTTGAACATCTAAAAAGCCGGGGCATTGCGGACCAGAAAGTATTAGATGCCATTGGCAAGGTACCACGTCACTATTTTTTTGATGAAACATTCTGGAATCAGGCCTATCGGGATATTGCTTTTCCAATAGGTGACGGACAAACAATTTCGCAGCCGTATACCGTCGCCTATCAATCTGAACTGCTCCACGTGAAAAAAGGAGATAAAGTACTGGAAATTGGTACGGGATCGGGGTACCAAACCTGTATCTTGTTGGAACTTGGCGCAGAAGTGTATACTATCGAACGTCAGGAAAACCTATATCAACGAACCATTCAAGTGTTGCCCTACATGGGCTATAAACCAAATTTCTTTTTAGGTGATGGCTCCAAGGGAATCGAAGAGCACGCCCCTTATGACAAGATTATTGTCACTGCAGGTGCGCCTTTCGTGCCAGAGGTTATGTTGAAGCAGCTGAAAATGGGCGGAATTTTTGTGATCCCTGTAGGAGACGAAAAATCGCAAAAGATGATGACGATCATTCGGGTAGGTGAAAATGATTTTGACCGTATCGAATTGGATACGTTTCGTTTTGTGCCTTTGGTGGGTGATCAAGCTTGGTAGGAGATCCATTCAACCAGTTCCGATGGCCTCCCCCAAGGTCTGCGAGTGACAATCGAGCCCTTGTTTCATGAGCAGATGCAAAATAGCCATGATTAAATTGAAATGAACGTGAAAGAATAAATATTCACCTTATGACGCCAACTGCAATACAATATGACCAGAAGCATCGCGAAACCGCTTCAACTGTGGTCAAATTAAATAAACAAGTCAACACGCTCAGCTTGTCGCGGCTATTTGTGATACTCGGTGGCGGAGCGTTGTTATTTTATACCTTTCAACTGGAAAGCCTTCCGCTGGTTTTTTTCTGCTTTTTTGGACTATTGTTCCTATTTGCCTATCTGGTGCGGAAGCAGAGCCAGTTAGAGCTTCAGAAGAACTATTTTGAAGCTTATCTGAAAGTTTTGGCAAATGAACAGGCCCTAGCAGAAGGGAAACTAAACATGTATGACCATGGTGAGCATTTCGAAAACGGAGCTCATCCTTATAGCTCCGATATGGATATCTTTGGCACATACTCCTTATTCGCGCAGATAAATCGGGCAACGACCAAACAGGGGATTGATCTTTTGGCTTCTTGGCTTGATGCGCCTCTCCAAAGCAATCAAATTCAACGCAATCAAGAAGCATCACAGGAACTCGAAAATGAATCCGAATGGATATGGGATTTTCAGGCAAAGCTCTTGGCCAATCTGAACCATAAATTGGATATCAAGGCATTTTTGACAAATTACTTTCAAGACCGAAATTTTCAATTCGGAAATGCTTTTATGCGATTTTATATCAAAGCAGGCCCTGTTTTATTTTTGGTCGTTTTAGCGGGCAGCTTTTTCGTGCCAAAATTGGCTGGAGTGGCAACCTTGATAGGACTATTTCATATTCTTTGGGCATTGGCCAAAGCAGGAAGTGTGAGTATGTTCTCGTCGCGAATAGACAAAATTGGTGGCGTGCTGGGATCATATGCAGATGCGATTCAATCGATCGAAGACCACGCATGGAAGTCTATTGCTATGCAGGAGATCGCCGGAGAGCTAAAACAAAACCGGGGAACAGCATCCATTTCCTTTGCCTTTAAAAAACTCGCTGGTCTTATTAACAACTTGGACGCACGGAATAATGTCTTTGTTGGGCTATTTCTAAACCTATTTCTCCTTTGGGATTTTAGACAAGTATTGGCTATTGTTGACTGGAAGAATAAGTACGAACACGAGATTCTAAATTCATTCGATACCTTAGCTAAGGTTGAGGCTGTAACTAGCCTTGCCATTTGGAAGAGAAACCATTCGTCGTACATTTATCCAGTAATTTTGGAAAACCCACTGGAAAATAAGATTGACGCGCAAGGGGTATATCATCCATTGATTCCAAGCAATCAGGTCGTAGCCAATGATTACAGTAGTATAGATCATCGTGTTGCTTTGGTAACAGGTTCAAACATGGCTGGAAAGAGTACATTTCTGCGGACAGTAGGTATTAATGCAATTTTGGCTTATGCCGGAGCTGCGGTTGCAGCGACTTCTTTTCAGCTCCCGATTTACAAACTAATATCCTATATGCGCATCAAGGATAACCTGAATGAAAGTACGTCGACATTTAAAGCAGAACTGAATCGGATGAAATTTATATTGGATACAGTTTCAGTACATAGCGATAGCTTTTTTCTAATCGATGAGATGCTTCGTGGAACAAATTCAGTCGACAAATATCTTGGCTCCCGTGCAATCATAAAGAAACTGGTTCGATTGGACGGTAAGGGTATGGTGGCTACACACGACTTACAACTGTCCAGTTTACAAGAGGAATTCCCGGGAGATATCAAAAATTATCATTTTGACATTCGTGTTGATGCGGGGCAGATGCTGTTTGATTATAAGCTGAAGATAGGGGAATGTAAGATATTCAATGCGTCGCTTTTATTGAAAGGTATAGGCGTGGATATTGACGAAAATATGGAATAAAAATGACGGAACTGGAGCTAGATTGGTTTACATTTGTCTCCTCTTAAATCCACTAAATAATACAATAAATGACTTTACAAGAACGTATTGATTTATCAGAAACACATGTTTGCACGACCGTGTTTCCGTTTTTGACAAATCATCACGATACTTTATTCGGCGGCAAGGCGATGTCCATTATGGACGAAGTATCGTTTATGGCTGCGACACGATTTTGCCGCAAAACGTTGGTGACTGTATCGACAGACCGTATTGACTTCAATAAGGCAATTCCTTCCGGAAGTATTATTGAAGCGGTCGCGCGGGTTCAAAATGTAGGCCGGACCAGCTTGAAGGTGAAGGTCGACATATTTTTGGAACATATGTACAAGGAAGGAAGAGAATTGGCCATTGAGGGTGTTTTTACATTTGTTGCCCTTGATGAAAACAGACAGCCAATTCCAGTCCTTGAAGGCTTGGATATTGAATAAAATTTTAGCTTCCGAATGCGGAAACTCAAGGGAGATTTTTTAAAATTATAACATGGAAATGGGTCGCAGATTGCAATGCGACCCTTTTTGTCATTCGTTTCTCTTGATGGGGCGGAGGTCGTTAAGTTCTTCGGCTGTAAATAAACGATAATGAACTTTGAAAGTTTTACCCAGTGGGGTTTCCAATGAGAATCCCCCCGGACCAAATCCATCCAGCACATCGAGTGTGAAATGCGCATGTTTCCAATATTCAAAGAGATCCCGATCCACCCAAAACTCATATCCTTCGGCTAATCCGATCATGGCGTCATTTGTCCTAGGAAAATAACCTCCTTCCTCAAAACACTGTGGCTGTGTACCCTCGCAGCAACCTCCGGCCTGATAAAACATTAATTTACCATGCTTCGCTTCAAGTTCATGAATGAGCTCCCTGGCTTTTTCAGTGATGTCTAGTCTATTGATCATGGTGAAATTCGTTTATGTGTTTTAGCGTTGACGAATAGGAAATTCAGCTGAAGGGGCAGCATTTGCTCCCCCTAAACTCGGGTATCTAGCTGTTCGAAAAGAATACCCGGTACGCTTCAGTTAAAAGAAACCAAGTTTTTCTTTACTGTAGGAAATCAACATATTTTTGGCCTGTCTGTAATGGGCAAGCATCATTTTATGGTTTTCCCGTCCAATTCCTGATTGTTTGTATCCGCCAAATGGGGCACCCGCTGGGTAGGAGTGATACTGATTTACCCAAACACGTCCTGCTTGTATGGCACGTGGGATCTGATAAAGCTGATGTGCATCTCGGGTCCATACACCTGCTCCGAGACCATACATGGTATCGTTGGCGATAGCAATTGCTTCTTGTTCATCCTTGAACGTGGTGACTGCCAACACGGGGCCGAAGATTTCTTCCTGGAAAATACGCATGCTATTATCGCCTTTGAATAGGGTAGGTTTGATGTAGTAGCCTTCTTCAAAACCAGCACCGACATTGTTTTCATCACCGCCGGTCAATACTTCGGCCCCTTCTTCTTTGCCAAGTTTAATATAGGACATAATTTTGTCCTTTTGGATCTTCGATGCCTGAGCACCCATCATTGTTGTTGGGTCTAATGGATCGCCCACTTTGATCTGATTAACCCGATCGACTACTTTAGCGATAAATTTTTCATAAATGTCCTCCTGGATCAGTAAACGAGAAGGACAGGTACAAATTTCGCCCTGATTGAGTGCGAATAATACGGCTCCTTCCACTGCTTTGTCCAAAAATGCATCGTCTGCATCCATAACCGAACTAAAGAAAATATTGGGCGATTTCCCACCCAATTCTAGGGTTACCGGAATGATATTTTCAGTCGCATATTGCATAACCAAACGTCCAGTTGCTGTGGAACCAGTGAATGCTGCTTTGGAAACCTTTGGGTTTGTGACCAAAGAACGACCAAGTTCTGCGCCGAAACCGTTAACGATATTGACTACTCCGGCAGGAATCAGATCACCGATAATCTCCATAAGGACAAGAATGGATGTGGGTGTACTTTCAGCAGGTTTTAATACGACGGTGTTCCCTGCGGCAAGGGCCGGAGCTAGTTTCCATACGGCCATTAGAATCGGGAAATTCCATGGAATAATCTGTGCAACAACTCCGATTGGTTCGTGTACAATCAGTGACACTGTATTGCTGTCCAATTCGCTTATGGCCCCCTCTTCAGCGCGGATTACACCAGCAAAATACCTGAAATGGTCGATTGCCAATGGGATATCGGCATTTAATGTTTCACGTACCGCTTTTCCGTTGTCTATCGTTTCAACGGCTGCGATATATGCTAAATTAGCTTCAATGCGGTCAGCAATTTTATTGAGGATAATACTTCGTTCTGTAGCCGAGGTTTGTCCCCAAGTTTCAAAAGCTTTAGCGGCGGTGTCGACAGCGAGATCCAGATCTTCTTTTGTTGAATGGGCAACTTGAGTAAACACTTTTCCATCTACCGGCGAAATATTATCGAAGTATTTTCCTTGAATTGGTGCGACAAATTTACCACCAATGTAGTTGTCATATCGTTCTTTGAACGATGGTCTTTTGATTGCGCTCATATGGTTTATTTATTAATTATTTTTAATCCCTTCTTATCAAAGTTAGCCAGCAATTATTCAATGGTGTAGCAGAATTGATCCAAAACATAGCACAATTGTGGCACATAACTTTCGCTCATAGTTTATTTTATTTATTATATTTGATTGACTGCCAATTATATTTAATTGTTGCACTATGGAAAATAGGACGCTGATTCATACATTGCCATTTTCGCGGAAGGGGGAGCTCAGCACATTAGTGGAGAACCGACGCGCATTTACGTTAGATAGCTTGGAGCTTAATATCTACGAAACATATCGGATATCGCAGCATGTACCTTTATGTTTTGATGATTTGGTTATGATTAATATGATCCAGGGTAAAAAAATCATGCATTTGGAGAATGTAAAGGCTTTTGACTATCTGCCCGGTCAGATGATGGTGTTACCTGCATCGGTGGCTATGCATATTGATTTTCCAGAAGCGACCCTCGACCAGCCCACGCAGTGTACCGCTTTAACAATTCATAGAGAGAAGATAGCAGCAGTCTTAGATTATCTAAATGAGTTTTATCCAAAAGAACATGTCAATCAATGGCGGCTTGATCCGGAGTTTTTTCACCTGTACAATTCGACTGAGCTTGCCGATCTGGTGAACAAGTTGTTTCAGATCATTATTAGTGAAAATCCGTTGAAAGATGTGCTTGCAGATCTGACCTTTAAAGAGCTTACGATTCGGCTACTTCAGTCACAGTCGATGATGGCATTAAAAATTGGGAAGTCGCCCAACAAAGTACTGTTACACGTGCAGGAATTTATTCAGAAACATATTACCGAGAAAATTTCAATTGGTCTATTGGAGCGGACTGCTCACATGAGCAAAGCGAGCCTTACGCGGATGTTTAACCGTGAACTTGGACTTAGTCCAATGGAGTATGTGATCCAACAGCGTATCGAGAAGGCAAAAAAGATGCTTTTACTCACCCGTAATGTAAAGGAGTCGTGCTATGGGGCAGGATTTAATGATGTCAACTACTTTGTTCGGCTTTTTAAAAGCAGGGTAGGCATGACGCCAGGCGCATTTGTCCTGGCGCGTTAACCTAAAATTTCATCACGCGATCAAGCTCACGTTTAACATCTCTTTCTTTGATGTTTTCTCGTTTGTCAAAATCTTTTTTACCCTGTGCCAAGGCAATTTCAACTTTGGCAAACCCCCGGGCACTGATAAAGATGCGTAGGGGTACAATGGTAAAACCACGTTCTTCCCCTTTCTCTTTCAGTTTTTTTAATTCTCTTTTTGTCAATAGCAGTTGACGGTCGCGTTTTGCTTCATGGTTATAGAAAGATCCCATGGAATATTCGGCAATGTGCATGTTACGGATGTATAATCCGTCCTCAAAAAAACTACAGAAACTATCGTTAATATTTGCCTTTCCTTCGCGTATGGATTTTATTTCTGTACCCAATAATCGAATTCCTGCAATGTACTTGTCCAGTAAGTGGTATTCAAAAGAAGCTTTTTTATTTTTTATATTGATATCTGAAGATAAAGCCATATATTGTTGTATATTAGTAAGTCTATACCATTGCTATTGCAATGAACCTAAATGTAACTAATTATAGGATAATTTAAAGTTCGCAAATATAATTATTAAAATTGTCTTATTTTAAAGTAGAATTGTGTGGGGCGGATGTTAGCGGAGTATTAAAATAAAATTAACTGTTTTGGGCGATGTGTTAAAAATATGACTAAATTTAAGTGAAAGTCAGATTATGTTTTCGTATGTTTGCAACGTTTTTTGGAATTATTGTGAATATATACAACGTAGCATTTCAACTTACATTGTGGATATAGCAGATTTTTAGTCGGAGACCGAGTTTTTTATATAAAAGTCCAATTCGATAATTTTGTTTGTTACAATAACATCTAAAAGTTAGAAATAGTTTTAGAAATACATTTTTATCGCATGAGTAAAGGAAAGTTAGGCGAGAAAATATCGCAATTTAAGATTGTTGAGGAGTTGAAAGCTAAGGGCTTATATGCCTATTTTAGACCTATTCAATCAAAACAAGATACCGAAGTAAAAATCGATGGTAGACGTGTGTTGATGTTTGGTTCTAACTCTTATTTAGGGTTAACGACTGATACACGTATTATAAAAGCAGCGCAAGATGCTTTGGAAAAGTATGGTACTGGATGTGCTGGATCTCGTTTCTTAAACGGTACGTTGGATATTCACGTGGAACTGGAAGAAAAATTATCTGCTTATGTAGGTAAAGAAGCCGCTATTCTGTTTAGTACAGGATTCCAATCAAATCTAGGGCCTTTGTCATGTCTAATGGGACGTAATGATTATATTTTGTTGGATGAGCGTGACCACGCATCAATTATTGATGGTAGCCGTTTGTCTTTTTCCAAAGTAATCAAATACGGACACAATAATATGGAGGACTTACGTGCTAAGTTATCACGCCTACCTGAGGATAGTGCGAAGTTAATTTGTACGGATGGTATCTTTAGTATGGAGGGGGATATTGTTAATTTGCCTGAACTTACGTCGATTGCCAATGAGTTTGATGCTGCAGTAATGGTCGACGATGCACACAGTTTAGGTGTTATTGGGCACAAAGGAGCTGGTACAGCTTCTCATTTTGGGCTTAATGATGATGTAGACTTGATTATGGGTACATTTAGTAAATCGTTAGCATCTTTAGGTGGATTTGTCGCAGGTGATGCAGATGTGATCGATTTCTTAAAACACAATGCGCGCTCTGTGATGTTCAGTGCTTCAATGACTCCAGCTTCGGTTGCTTCAACATTGAAAGCTTTGGAAATTATTCAAAATGAGCCTGAGCATATTGAAAAATTATGGAAAAACACAGATTATGCCAAAGCACAATTACTGGATCATGGGTTTGATCTAGGTGCTACGGAAAGTCCTATTTTACCAATCTTTATTCGTAGCAATGAAAAAACGTTCTGGGTAACTAAAATGCTCCAAGATGATGGTGTATTTGTTAATCCAGTTGTTTCTCCAGCAGTTCCTGCAGAAGAGTCTTTGATTCGTTTTTCATTGATGGCGACACATACTTATGACCAAATCGACGAGGCTATTGAGAAGATGGTTAAAGTATTCAAACAAGCTGAAGTTGAAACATTAATATAAAATCTAATCGTATGATTCAGATTATACCCGTTGAAACAAAGAAACAAAGACGGCTCTTTATAGATTTCCCTCATAGTCTCTATGAGGGAAATCCTAATTATGTACCTGCCTTATTTCTTGAACAAAACGATTTGCTTTCCCCTGACAAGCATCCCTTTTATAAACATTCCCAAGCACAACCTTTTCTAGCTTATCGTAACGATAAGATTGTCGGTCGTATATGTGCCATCTGGAACAATAACCATAATGCTTTCAATCATGTGAATGAAGGGCAGTGGGGTTTTTTCGATTGTATAGATGATCAAGAAGTCGCAAACGCGTTATTTGAGACTGCAGAGAAATGGGTTAAAGCTAAAGGAGGGGATACGATCGTTGGGCCGATCAATTTATCAACCAATGATACCGTTGGTTTATTGGTTGACGGTTTTGATAAGCCTCCAGTAGCCATGATGCCCTACAATTCACCGTATTACATCGACTTGATTACCAATTCGGGTTATGGACATAAAGTGGATTTGAGAGCTTACTTGGTCATGGAAAAGTCGGCGGATAAACGTTCAGTCATGCTTTTGGATAGACTGGAAGAGCGTTTGAAAAGATCTGGCATTACATTGCGTCAATTCAATGTGAAGGATTTTAAAAACGAGGCAGCAAAAGTTCGTGATATTTATAATAGAGCATGGGATAAAAATTCGGGTTTTGTTCCGATGACAGAGGACGAATTTAATTATACGGCCAAAGATCTAAAAATGATTCTCGATCCACGTTTTGCTATCGTTGCGGAGAAAGATGGTGAGCTTGTTGGCTTTGGTCTAGGGATACCTGATATCAATCAAATCCTTATCAAAGTGAAGCGAGGACGTCTACTTCCTACGGGTATTTTTAAATTGTTATTTGGAAAGAAAAAAATCAACTTGCTTCGTGTACTCATGTTAGGGGTATTGGAAGACTACCGTAAACTTGGTATTGAAGCATGTCTGTATGGCCGAATTATAAAAGAATCAAAAGATTCTAATATCAAAGGGGCCGAATGTTCGTGGATGTTGGAGCATAATTACATGATGAACCACGCTATAGAACAAATGAATGGAGAATTGTACAAACGTTATCGTTTGTATCAAAAATCATTATGATAGAAAAAGTATTAATCACCGGAGCGAGTGGTTTTGTAGGCTATCATTTGACAAGAGCAGCGAAAGAGGCGGGGATGGAAGTTCATGCCGCGGTGAGGAAGTCAAGTGATGTTTCAGAAATTCGCTCCGTTGTAGATAAATTTGTTTATCCGGATTTCTCTGATGAAGAGTCTATCAGCGAATTACTGGAAGCGGAAAACTATACCTATGTTGTTCATGCTGCGGCAATGACTCGTGCCAAGCACGAAGAAGATCTCGAAAAGGTCAACGTTGGTTATACAAAAAACTTGGCATCTGCTTGTTTTTATTTAAAAACTCCCATCAAAAGATTTGTTTTCGTTAGTAGTCTTGCGGCAATCGGTCCTGTTAGCTACGATGCTAACCTTATCGATGAGAGCAATCCCTATCGCCCTGTTACGGCCTATGGTCGTAGTAAACGGAAAGCGGAGCTCGCCTTGGATGATTTTAGAGATCAGCCACTAACGATTTTGCGCCCCACTGCAGTATACGGCCCTCGTGAAAAAGATATTTTTATTGTTTTTAAAACAATGAATGGCGGCCTGGATGCCTATGTTGGCCGCTCTCCTCAAAAGCTTAGCTTTATTTATGTTGCTGACCTGGTGCAGGCGATCATTCATGCCTGTCGTTTTGATCAAGGAGGAAAGCAGGTGTATAACCTCAGTGATGGGCAGGTGTATGGCCGTTATGAGTTGGCTAGATTTTTCAAAGAGTTTAGCCAAAAGAAAATGATTCGTATGCATATTCCTTTTGGTGTCGTGAAGACTATCGCGGTTATTTTTGAACGATTGTATAAAAAATCTAAAGCAATACCTGTGCTATATCCGGAGCGACTGAATGAACTTACAGCTGAAAACTGGGGCTGTGATATCTCGGCGGCTCAACGTCAGCTACAATACCAACCTAAATATGATTTGAAGAAAGGCTTAATGGAGGCATTGGCTTGGTATAAAGAAAATAAATGGCTATAATCGCAGATAATGAGTGAGTTAAAAATAAATAAAAAACTTTTTCAGGATAGAAAGAGAACAAATATCTTAAGTGAACCCGAACAAAAACTTATTTCGTACGTCGTACCTCGAATTCCAAATTGGATTACCTCGGATGGACTTACGGCAATTGGATTTTTAGGCTCCTTAATGATATTGGGGAGTTTTATCTTGGCTGAATATGTTGATATTCGCTATTTGCTTCTAGGGATCCCTGGTTTCTTTGTGCAGTGGTTTGGTGATTCATTAGATGGTCGTATCGCATTCTACCGTAATAAATCCCGTCGCTGGTACGGTTTCGCGTTGGATATTGTAATGGATTGGATTAGTACGGTTTTTATAGGATTGGGGTATGTGCTGTATACCGTGGGTGATTTTAAGTATCTGGGATTTACATTGGTCGCATTGTATGGCTGGGCAATGATTATTTCTCAGCTCAGGTATAGAATTACCGATAAGTATACGATAGACGCCGGAATTTTGGGGCCTACTGAAATTCGGGTGATTATTTCATTGGTTATGTTATTTGAAGTTTTAATGCCTGGGTCTATTAATTGGTGTGTACTGTTAATTTGTATCGCACTTTTTATAATTAATACAAATGATACACGCCTACTTCTTAAATTAGGCGATGAAAAAGATAAAGCGGATAAACTGAAAAAACAACAGGAGGAGGCTATTTAACGATGTCTTCAAAAGTTATTACTTTTTTAAAAGCCCAACTCTCCGCCTTTTTAGGCGGATTGTTTGATTTTGGAGTATACTCTGCTTGCTATAAGCTACTTCATATCAGTGCTCCTTTTTCCAATGTAATTAGTGGTAGCCTTGGTGCTGTTGTTAATTTTTTGATCAATCGATACTGGTCCTTCGGTAGCACGCAAAAGTCTGTCGGCAGTCAGTTATGGAAATTTGTGATCGTCGTTTGTGGTAGTATCACATTGAAGTCTACCGGAATTCATTTTCTGGTCGATGTATATCATGTAAACTTTTTGTTTTCGAAACTGGTTGTTGAGTTGCTTGTTTCTTTGGGTTTCAACTATACGCTTCAGCGTTTTTGGGTTTTTAAAGCTGAAGAGAAATCGTAATTTCCTTATTTTTTACGAATCAGCTTTAGCTGTTTTCAGTTCCATTTCTTTTTCTGTTTCTTTCGATTTCGCGTAATCTCTTGCTACCATTTTTCGGTTTAGCAGGATATTAGTTTAGTTATCGCTCTAAATCAAAAGAAGGTTGTTTGACAGCCCATCCCTGTTGTATTTCTGTGAATCTATGTTATTGTCCGGTGCTGTGCCAAATGAGACTTTGGTCGTTGGCCTTACATTTTTTGTGTCGGCTATATGATAATATGGATCCTTATATGTTTATCCGTTTCTAAGCTAGTTTGTCATTTGAGTTGGTATTCCGAAGCAAATGCTGCTCCGCTCCATCGTTAAATTGGGGTATTCCCCAGTCTGATGTTGAACCCTTGAATTGTTGTTGTTTCTGTATTTATACCGTGTTTTTCCGAGTTGTTTTCGTGTTGTAGCGTTGCTGGGAGTTTTTCGGCTGCGGTTCCGATTGGCGTTGCCCTTTTTTAGGGACATCCGGGGGACATGGCCGCGTTCGGAGCGTCATTTGCCCGTTTTGGCAGCGGGGTGAGTGCGGGCTTAGAGTCGGAGACAACACGGACTCAACACGGACAGAACACGGTTGCAGGGCAAATCTGCCCCGACCATGGTACGAAGCCGGGGGGAAGGAGGGCTGGGAGGTTCCCGCTGGGGCTGCGGTGTAGCCGGAGTCCTATCCCCAAGCGGAAACCTAGTTAGCGCTAACTAGGGAAGAGTTGAGTATTCTTTATTCCTTAGTTTAGCTTTTGTTTATATTTAGCTTAGCAATAGGTTAGGTTTTGTTTAGCTATAACCTATATTATACCTAAACAAAACCTAACTAAAACCTAAACTAAACCTAAGTAAAAGGGTGAGAAAGTATCGCTATAAAAGGAGGTATTCCGGTCCTACCAGTATCCGCCCGTTCCCGTCCATCGGCTATGGCTGGCTCGCCCTCTGTCGGCTGCGCCTGTGCGCACCGTCTTTAACTGGCATTGAGCCGAGCGGGCTACCATAGTGATCCCGAGCTTAGGCAGATCGAACAATACAATGTCCATCCATGTTTCCGCTGCAGAGCCTGTATCAAGTCCCGGTTCCGCGGATGTCCGTGGTGCGATCCAATTTTCAGGATCATCCATGTTTCCCCCGCAATGTCCAGGTTAGATCCCGGTTCCCGTCCCTATCCTGTGCCGGGTCCGGCGTTCCCAGCCTTCCGCCCACCTGTTTTACAAAAAGAATC
>NZ_DDKA01000022.1:52463-128997 GCF_002339225.1 Sphingobacterium sp. UBA2610 | reverse complement strand
GTATCCGTTAAGTTTTCTTTTACAGAACAGTAAAATTTAATCTTGGGTTCTGTTCCTGAGGGTCTGGCAGAGATCACATCGCCATCTACTGTAATAAATTGCAACACATCAGACTTTGGTAACGAGATTGCTCTTCGCTCCCCTGTACTCATATCTGTGGTTTGGGAAAGTTGGTAGTCCCTGATTTCTTTGACTTTTATTCCTCCCAGTATCGTTGGTAGATTGTGACGTAGGCCATTCATCATGGCCTGAATTTCTTCGGCACCAGCTTTTCCTTTTTTTGTAAGAGAAATGAGCTTTTCTTGATAACAGCCAAATTCTTTGTAGATATCTAACAGGACTTCGTAAACTGTTTTTCCTTTTGTTTTGAAATAGGCGGTCATTTCGGCTAGGAAAGCACAAGAGTTCGGAGCGTCCTTGTCACGCACTAAATCGCCTACTAAGAAACCATAACTTTCTTCTCCGCCCACAAGATATTGTGCTGAATCACCTAAATTGGTAATCAATTCACCGATATATTTGAAGCCAGTAAGGGTTTCATAACAAGGGACCCCAAAATATTTTGCGATTTCTGACTCTAGATTTGTTGTTACGATAGTCTTTACAATATAAGGATTTGCCCCTAGCTGCTTTAGTTCACTTTTTGCACTGAGGACGTAGTATACCAATAAACTGCCGATCTGATTACCATTGAGCAGTTGAAACTCGCCCTTACTATTTTTTACGGCAATACCTACACGATCGGCATCAGGGTCTGTTGCTAATACAAGATCAGCATCAATTTCTTCTCCTTGTTTCTTTGCTAAGGCCATCGCATCTTCCTCTTCGGGGTTTGGATAGATTACCGTTGGAAAGTTGCCATCAGGGGTGGCTTGTTCAGCAACGACTGAAACCTGTTCAAATCCCCAGGCCTCCAGCATTTTAGGGACAATGGTAATTCCAGTTCCATGTATCGGCGAAAAAACAATTTTCAAGTTTTTTTGAGCGAGTACCGCTTCAGGGTGAATACTTAATTTTTTATTGGCGTCAATATAGAGCTGATCAATTTCATCGCCGACGGGAATGATATTGTGTGTGTGCCCTTCAAATTTAATGTCGTTAACAGCATTGATTGCGTTTACTTCATCGATTACATTTTTATCATGTGGGGCCGTCAGCTGGCATCCATCATTCCAATAAGCCTTATAACCATTATATTCCTTTGGGTTGTGTGAAGCCGTTAGCATAACACCACTTTGACAGCCGAAATGGCGGATGGCGAACGACAGCATTGGGGTCGGGCGCAATGCCGTGAACAGATGTACCTTGATGCCGTTGGCTGCAAACACGTTGGCAACCAGCTGGCCAAAAGCCTGCGAATTGTTACGGCTGTCATATGATACCGCCACTTTAATCTCCTGATCTGGGAACTGTTTCTTTAGATAGTTGGCTAATCCTTGAGTTGCTTTGCCGATCGTATACTTATTCATACGATTAGAGCCAACGCCCATAATGCCTCTTAAACCTCCGGTTCCAAATTCAAGATCCTTGTAAAAAGAATCCGTAAGTTCCGTCTCCTCATTATTGTCGATTAAATCCTGAACTGCTTTTCGAGTTCCTTCATCATAACTTGGCGTTAACCAATCTTCGATTTTCTTTTGTATGTCCTTATCTAGAGATTTCATAAAAATATATAAATATATTGGGTTACAAGGCTATTTATTCTGAAATGATTTAATAGTCAATACGAGGCCTTCTTTCGCACTTAATGGTAAATTAGAAATGCCAAGGGCCCTTTTTATTTTTGTATTTGAAACGATATAAGATTCTGTCAGTTTTTTCAAGCGTTCCGAGTTTAAAGGCAAGGGAAGCACATCCCCAACTTTTACGATTGACTTGATTAAGGATGCCGATATAGGCCATAACTTGGGTTTCTTATTTAATGTCTCTGAAATCAAGGCAACGAGATCATTTGTTGACAGAGACTCATCATCAGCAAAATTATAGATGCCAGATGAAAGTTTCTCCTTTTCAAGCATCGTTTGAACAAGAAAAGAAAGATTATCTATACTCAAAAAAGAACGTTCATTTGCAAAAGACGCCAAAGGCCAAGGTGCTCCTTTTTCGACAACCTTATAGAGCAGGTTTAAATTGCCCTTATTACCCGGTCCATGTATCATACAAGGGCGGATAATAAATAGTCTTTTACCAGCAGGTAACGATTTACTCAATAAATATTGTTCTGCTTTCTGCTTAGATTTTCCATAAGGGGTCAGAGGCTTTGCCTCGGTTTCTTCAGTAAGCACATCAAAAACAGTATCTGCTACAGCTTTCACAGAGGAGAAATAAAAGAAATCTTTTATTTCTGATTTCATAAAAAGATCAAATAATTTAATCGTTAAGTCACAATTTACTGTATAATAATCTTCATCTGCAGATGTATTTGAGGTATCATGTGCCTTTCCTGCCAAATGAATAATTGCGGCCGCATCCAACAACTCTGTTTCCCAATCAGAATTTCTAAGGGAAAGTTTTTTAATGCTATTTCCTTTGTTAGCCAAATAATCAGCAAGATTTTGTCCCACAAAACCAGAAGCACCTGTGATAATGATATTCATATTTTTCTATTAAAACAGCGTTATTTTCGTTTTAGAAATCCGAATACTTTCCATATAAAACGAGACTTAATACGCCAAGATTGGAAAGGAACATTATTCATTCGAAGAGCTTTTATAATTTCTTCGCTAACCTTTTTGTAAGAACTAAAGCCTGATGAACTTACACCACCAATAAGCATCTTATGTGTGGTTATATCTGAAAATTTCCAGGATATTTGCTGTTTGAGAAAATATCTAGTAATCAATTCATAGTCTGCGCCTATTTTGAAATCTAGAGAATAGTAACCCAATTTTTCGAACAGCTCTTTTCTAAAAAAAATAGCGGGGTGCGCCGGCATGAAGCCTATTTTCAATTTTTCGGGATTCCAATTTTGTGCAGAATATCGGCGGATTATTTGACCATCTGCACGATGCTGAAAAATATCTCCAACACTGGCATCCACATTATGGATTTTAAGAAAGTTGGCAACATTTGATATAGTATCGGCATCAAAGAAAGTATCGTCAGCATTGACAATTCCTATATAGTCGCCAGTAGCCATGCGAATACCTTTATTCATGGCATCATAAAGTCCCTTATCAGGCTCTGAAACCCATTTTGTAACCACGTGTGGGTACCGTTTGATAATCTCTAAGGTACTGTCCTTAGATTGACCATCTACAATAATATACTCTAAATCGTGGTACTCTTGCGCTTCAACGGATTTTATGGTTTTTTCAATTGTAGCTGCGGAGTTCCAGCAGACTGTTATAATGGAAATCTTCATCGTCTTACTACTGCAATTATTTATCTAAATACTTTTTAATTGAATCAAAATATCGCTGAAAAATCGCCCTTTGATAAGAATTTGCATCGCTAATATCTTCGTATTCTTTTGCATACACTCTTGATTTGCTACGATTTAGACAGGAGTAATTTTCTGAATGCCACCACATTAAACCACTTATTTTATAACCGTTATATGAACTTAACATTTGAGCAATCTCCTCCTCAAAAACTGACAGAGGAATCTGCTCTTCACTGTACTTTTTATTACTAGGATGTACACGATGCCAAATAAATGCATAAACGGGCTTATTATATTTTCTTCCTAGCTCTAATGCTAAACTGATATTCTTATGGATATATTCTGAATTCGACTTTCTTGAGACTGCTTCTGGATAAAATGTATATAAAGAAGGCTCAATAAAGTCCTGATTTTTTAGAATCTCAACCAATCTATAGTTTTTATTTCTAAAAGTGTCGTTAATATTCCAATACTGTCTATACGGTAAAGCATAGAATCCCCATTTCACATTGGGTCTCAGTTTCTTCGCAATTTTCAATGCTCTAACGAATTCACCAATATACATTTTGAAAGTCCCTTCGTCCTTCTGGGAAATAAGTGCATCCATAGCCTTACCTTCCCAATCCAGAACCGCATAACCACTTGAAGATGTATTAGGGAAACGCCGAATCACTTCTTTCCTAAGCTTTTCTTCGTCCAACTGATCATTTGTTACAAATTGTGACTGATTTATTAATTTATAAACCTCTAATCTATTCTTTTTAACAAAATCCATTTGGCCTTTAACATTATCTTGCAAGAAAAGCAGTTTCTGTGCTTGACAAAAAAAAGGGAAAAGTATTATTATAATTAGCAATTTTTTCATATGTCAATTTATTTTTGTAACGTCATATCCATACTCGTCATTAAAATATTTTATTAAGCTGTCCCTATTTCTTCCGACCTTTCTAAAAGCTTCATCAATTTTAGCGTCAACTAAAAATCTATACCAAAGGCATTGTAAAATATTCCAAATAAACCCTCTTTTCCCTTCTAAAAACCCTAGTTGAAAGAAATAACGTATAATGAAAAAAAGAAATGGACGAACAAATAACGGTAAATTAAGGTACCTATGTTTTAACCACCGCCTTCTTTCATCGGGACTTCCAAAAAAATTAGACTTCGCTGAAACATTACTAGTAAACCCATATATTTGATCCAATACATCAATTGCTTCGCGCGTTGCATATCCATTATGTTTGGCAGTCCACCATGTAATATTATTAAGGTTATTATCAATTAGATCTCCATCCAACGTGACAGTATCACCTTCAATTAACACCATTCTCTCATCCATCCAACGTTGCTCACAAATAGCCTTATCTTTACGCCAAATTTTCAAGTGCCAAATTGGATACATCCCAGCTCTATACAATGGTTTATTCATAAAATACATCAATCGTTTTATCTTGATTCCATTAATCGACTTTGGAATATTAATCAGTTCTTTATTCAAACTATCAATCAATTCATCTGATAAATATTCATCCGCATCAATTCGAAGTACCCATTCCGTATCAATAGGACAGTTCTCCAGAGCCCAATTGAATTGTGTAGCGTAATTAACCCATGGATTCTGATAAAAATTAGCTCCAAAACATTCAGCTATTTCTTTTGTTCCATCACTCGAAAAAGAATCAACTATAAATATTCTCGCATTAATTTTGGTCAGAGACTCCAAACATCGATGCAAATGAAGTTGTTCATTATAAGTTAAAATAACGGCGGAAATATTACTATAATTCATCAAATCTATTTTTTATATACTTCGCTGGACTTCCCACCCAAACTTGATTTTCGGGAATATCCCTGGTAACAATCGAAAAAGCTCCTACAACACTAAAATTTGAAATGGATACTCCAGGCATAATTTTAACACCAGTTGTAAGCCATACTCCATTTCCTATAAAGATTGGCGCAGTAACTAGAGAAAACTTTTTGTCTTTTATATCATGAGTGCCTGTAATTAAGTACACATCATCACCGATACATGTCTTTTCCCCAATTACTATTTTATCTAAACAATAGATCCAGGTATTTTTACCAATGCTGCTTAAATTAGCCATTGTTAAATTCCAAGGAAAATCTATTCGAGCAGTCCTATCTACAGAAACCGATCCTACAATATTTGCGCCAAACATTTTTAATATTTGTCTTCGATATCCATTAAAGTTGTAAGGAAGAAACTTAAATATTGTAGCATTAACAACTTTCCAAATTCTTGAAAGAATCTTATCTTTAATTGAAAATGGTGTTGTTTGAACGGGATTATAATCGTTTATGTTCATATAAATTTGCGAGTTTTTATGAATTTAGCTGGATTCCCTCCAACTACTACCCATGGTTCAACATCTTTAAAAACAGCGGCTCTTGCACCTATAACAGCGCCCTGTCCAATCGTAACTCCCATTCCAACAAACGTATCGGTAGCTACCCAAGCTTGATCACAGATAATTATTGGAGCGCTAATGAGGGGATGTTTCGGATCAGAAATATCATGAGAAGCACTACACAAGTATGCAGACTGGGAAATTGTAGCATTAGATTTTATTATTATCTTATTAACATTATAGCAATTTACATCTTGAGCTAAGGCAACATATTCCCCAATATCCAAATTCCACGGCGCCCAGATCTTTACAGAAGAATATATAACACTCCCCTTCCCAATTTTGGCACCAAATAATTTCAATAAAAATTTTCGCCATTCATTGAAATAGTTCGATACAAAAGGTCTAAAAAGAAAGAAACAAATAATATTCCATAATAATCTGCCCATTCTATTTCTAAGAGTGAGCTCATTCTTATATTGTGAATGGTCTACCTTTATCCCTTCCATACATCTACAAATTTTGGTTGTTCAGACCTTTTTAAAAGCCAATTATATACATCAAACATCTTTAATGCAACAGATTCTATAGAATATTGTTCTTCTATTAATTTCCTACCATTCAGTCCCAATCTATGGAGCTCCATCCCGCTCATACTCATATGAAGCTTTAATGATCTAACTAATTCACTTTCATTAAGGTCAATCCATTCTCCAGCTTTTGCTATATTTAGCTCTCGCCAAGGCGTTCCTTTTGTTGTAATAACTGGAACACCACAAGAGAGTGCTTCAGCTATTACTATACCAAAATTCTCACTATAGGTTGGCAAAACAAATAAATCTGCTTCGTGGTAAACATCAATTTTTTCACTCCCAAATTTAGGACCTACAATTTTTATACTTTTCTCTAAAGAATTTGATTTAATCAACTTCTTTAGAGAAGTTATATATTCTCTATCGCCATTTCCAACAATTTCTATTTCCCAATTAGACTTAATGTCAGCATCTAATTTCATCCATGCTGTTATTAAATATTCTATTCCTTTCTTGGGATGAATCCGAGAAAGAAATAAAATTTTTCTCCGTCCTTCTTTATGTTCTTTCAAAATCTTTACAGGGTATTGAGATAAATCAATACCATTTGGTATAACAGCTATAGGATTTTTGTAACCCAATTTCCTAATACTTTCTGCTTCCATCTCAGCGGTAGCATGTAAGCATGTAGCGTTCTTCAAATCCTTATGTTGATATAAGAACATCGCTAATCTCTTTTTGAAAAAAGATTGTTTTAATGACCAAGGCTCAAGCATTCCTCTTATTGAAATTATGTAAGGAACATCCAATCTTCTTGCAACTTTAGCCATTTGACTTACTGGAAAATCCCATATACCATGACCGTGAAATATATTTGGTCCACTCTCATTTAACTCACTTTCCAATTCTTTTGACAATTTTAAAAAGTCAGGCTTACAGAAGCGAATTTTCCCTTTTGGGGATTCAAAATTAGTAATTATAGGATCCTCAGAATATAAGGTTAATAAGTCTACAAAATCGATACTCTCATTTTCACAAAGTTTATTTATGAGAGCGGTAGAACTTCTAGCAGGCCCTCCGGTAGATTGATCGATGGAAGATATGATATGAGTTATTTTCATATTTTGATTTTTTGATAAATCTCTATGTATTGATCAGCTATTTTAGTAACATCAAATCTTTCAACATTGACAAACCCCTTTTTTATAATACTCTCTCTGTATACAGTATCAAATATAAGTGCTTTAAATCCTTCTTCAATAGATTTCACACTTTCAGGCTCTACATAATGAACTGAATTACCTCCAACTTCCCTCAAAGGATCTATATTTGACGTTAGAACAGCTCTACCAACAGCTTGCGCTTCGATAATAGGCATCCCAAATCCCTCGAATAATGATGGAAAACTCACAAGGTTACATTTTTCATACTCAAGAACAATTTGTTCATCAGTTAAATTATAATCATTAGAATAGCAAATATCACTACTATTAAGTAAATCAAGTTGTTCAGCATTTAATCTTCCTATAATTCTCAAATTACATTGTATATCTTTAAGTGCCTGAATCACTCTCGTCAAGTTTTTATTCCAACCAGTGCCAATATGCAATATAACTGGCGTAAAGTTGTTTTTGTTCTCAGCCATTCTACTAAATCCGCTATCAACAGAATTATGAATAACTGATATCGCTTTCTTTTTTACGACACTCAAAACCTCTAATTTAGTCTTGTTTGAAATACACACAACGTGATTTGCCAATTTAATTGGCAAATAAAACCATAAAAGCCATTTTAAAAAATAATCCAATTTATTTTTCGCATTTTTTAAAGTAGCTACATCATGTATAGTTAAAACTACTTTGCAACCAATCAGAGCTAACAAGATATAATGAATATCTCCAGTAACATGAAATATCGCATCCTTTCGCCTCAACTTCAATACAAATAAAAGATTTTTAAGAATTTTGTGAGGAGCAGCACCAAAATGTGGCATATTATAAATTTCAACAGTTTGCTCCTGCCTAATTAATTTTATAACTGGCTTAAAGACCTTAACTATACTAAAGCCTGCCTCTATACTTCTATTTAGATATACTATATTCACAGTTTAAGATTTTTTTAAACACTCTTTGTATTGTTTTTCGATTAGAGTAGCCACTACTTAAACATCTTTGATATCCGTTTTCTGCAATGGACTCTCTTAGTTCATTATTTTTTAAATAAAATTTGACCTTTTCAAGTAATTGATCATCAGAATTAAAAAAATCTGCCTCCTTCCCTTTTGTAAACAGGGAAAGGTGTTCGCTTGTTTCTTCCGCTAACATAAAGCCTTTACAAGCTGGAATTTCCATCGTTCTAGTTGTTTGAAGATCATTATTCATTTTCCTTAGAAAACAAAGATTAATTTTAAAAGAACATAAAGCTTTAACATAATCCTCTGAAAATAATGCTCGACTTTCAATAGATAGATTAGGATAAAGGTTATAATACTCTAACCATTTACCCCCACCCCATACTCTAACATTAACGCCATTTTTTGCTAAAAATAAGATACTTTCCGCTCTCCTCTCTTCCCACATGCCTATAAATCCAACATCTCCCCCTAAACGTTTTTTCTCACTCTCAGTTAACACATGAGGATAGTGAAATTTTTCCTCGTAAGCATTATCAACGAAAATTACTTCCTTTGCTCCTAACTTCTTCAAATCATTAACCGCATAAGATTTAGTCGTTATATAAAAATCATAATAGGGCAAACTCTGTAAAAATTCATATGATTGATTATGTATCTTGGTCATCTCATCAGGAGAATATCCAACAATTCTAATATCTGGATTAATCCTCTTTAATTCACTCAATGTCGACTTTTTAATAATAATCCCCTTATCGATCCAGATAATGTCATATCTATTATTTCTCGCTTCATCTAAAATCCTTTTATTCACTTTACCGGTATCAATAAAAGGAAAACTTATTCCATATACGAATAGCCTTTTAACAATTCTGTTAAACAGTGAGTATTTAAAAGCAGTATCAACAGCAGTTGTCCTACCCAACTGTTCTAAGGCCCAATGCCTGTGCAGAGCGGTGTTACTACTATTATAATTACTAAAATTAGCTACTGATAGTATTTTCATACGGAAATTGAAGTTTTGATTTAAAAATTATATATATAAAGACTAGTATTAAATAAAGTTTAACAAAACCAACAAATTGCCCAACAAATTCTTGCTCAAATTTCACAAAACTTATAAATACAGAAGGGATAGTCAATAAAAATATATTATATCCCCTTTTTAGGGTGAATAGAGCAACTAAAAAGTTGTACATTCTATTCAAGAGTCTTCCAAAGAAAAACATAAATATCCATGAGCCAATAACTCCAAATTCAGCATATGAAATTCCAAAAACATTAATTCCGACTGAAACATTGTCTTCAACATAACGGCCTGTATATCTCATATAATTTGCCCTAGTATCAATTTCCTTCTTATCAGAATATAGAAATCTAGGAATCAAACCATTTGACAAATCTTCCAAGAGCTGTTTACCATATAGATGAGGATATTTTTTTGGAACGTAATCATAAATTTCTGCAATTACGCTTCCAGAGTTTGCTCGTTCTATTGCTGACATTGATTTTTCTTGCTTGGGAGCAAGCATTGCTTGTAAAAATAAACCAAAATCGTAAGATCTATTTTCGCCCTTCCAAACCATTTCTCTATATACTAATTTTGCATTTTGAAATAAGTTTAGAACGAAGAAGCAACATACAAATAAAACAATTATTTGTCTTTTTGTGAGATTAAAAATCATTGGAATATACAAAATCGCAAGTAGTCCAAATGAAATAACTGGAGCAAATACGGCAGATCTTATTGACTGAAATAATATAATCAAAAAGAAAATACTTGGATAATACCAATATTTCTTACTTTTCTTCATCAAACCTAATGAAAACAAAATAGCAATACCAGAAAAGTTACTTAATAAATTTACAAATGCATTCGAAGTAAATGAAGATAAAAATACACCTAAAATTCCAGTTAATATAATGACTTTAGACCAATAAATGTTCCTACCGATTTCAAAAAACTTCTCAACACCAATATCATTAAAATAGTTTTTTTTAATATTCCATTTAAAGCCAAAGTAAAAAAAGAAAAATGCAGGAAGCATTATAGACAAATAATTTGGCAAATTATTCATATTATCAAAATTGATAATAGGAAAAAAAACTAGCTGGAGTACACAGATTAAAAAAATAAGATCTACAATTGCTATTTCTTTCCTGATGTTATTTAAAAAGTTAACCAAAAAAAATAGTGTCACAGCAAGGCCAACGGTAATATTTATGATATTATTCTGTAATATCAATAAAAAAATAACCGTCATTAATAATATTATATTCTGTATTGTCTTTAAATTTATTTTATCCACTTTAGTTCCTTTAGTTCAATAACGAAATAATTTTACATCTATATAACCTTAAAAAAGTCAAATATTCGATCCTTAGTTATTCGAAGATTTAATTTCATACAATAATATGAAAGTGGAATATCAACAATTAATAAGGAAATAAGCGCAAATGGTAAAGATTGGGAAAAAATAATTATAGCTCTAAAAGCAATAATGCAAGTAATATTTAACAATAAAAAATACCATCCGAGCTTTGTATGATTATTGGTAGACATCAATACTACACTACTACTGTACCATATATTACCAAAAAATACACTCAACAAAAAGCTGAACATGATTCGATAATCAAAAGTAATTTTGTTGTGCAGCCAAATTGAATATATATACGGGCCTATTAACAGAAGGACCGCGCCAATAATCAAAGTAACTCCAATTGATATAAATAGCAATTTCCGATTGAGACTACGCATCATTAAGTAATCTTTATTTCCATATGCTATCGAAAATTCAGGCCAAATAGAAGCATGAAATATTCCTATAAAGCTTTTAATAAAATTGCAGAGCGTCCTAGTAGTATTAAACAGGATTAAAATTTCTGCAGAAAAATTTCTTGCTACCATTAAAGTCAATCCTTGATTCATAATAGCATAACCTACCGGAAAAGCCATAAAACTCAATGATGGTCCGCTTGTCTCTTTTATAAAACTCCATTCAAAATCCTTCAAATAGAACTTATAATTAAAGTATTTTGGTATATCAGATATCTTGTAACCCCATACTAACAATTTTGGTAAAACAAGCAAAACTGAGACTGTAGAGAAACTCGAGTTGAAATATAAACAAATAAACATTATAACCAATTCAGCAAATTTAGCTCCATCTTCCAAATAGAAGGCTATATAAGTCTTTTTTACTGATCGATAAATAGCATTAAAAACAGCACTAAATTGCGCTGTAATAATCTGAAAGAATAGAAAATAAACTACAAAAATTATATCTTTATGTGGAGTTACCCTCGTACCAAGGATGGAAGAAATATCAAAAAATATTATAAATACTGTCAGGCTAATTATACATACAATACTAGCAAAAATTAGAAGTATATAATTATTTGTTAAATATTTTCTACATTGATCAACCCTTCCTTCTGTGAATGAAACAACAAATTTATTTGCAATTACATCATTGAAACCAACATTTGACATTGAAAAAAAACTCATGATGGTAGATAAAATAATCCAATCGCCGTACTTATCTACTCCCCAAAATCGTATAAATAATGGTATAAGTGCTACTTGATTAAACAAGTTAACACCTAAGCCAAAAAATCTGGAGATAATATTTTTAAGAATATGTGCATTCACGGAATAAAAGATATAAGATCAAGATAAATTAAATTTAACATAAAGTATGATAAGCTTTTTATGACCTTAGCAAATCACTTTCTACCATCTCTTTTACCAAAGCTGCCAAATCATACTGAGGCTGCCAGCCTAATTTTGTTTTGGATTTTGTTGGATCCCCTATTAATAAATCTACTTCTGTAGGTCGGTAATATTGCGGATCTACACGCACGACGACTTTACCAATCTCAAGTTGATACTCAGGGTTTGAACATGATTTTACCTTTGCAATTTCACATTCTTCTGCACCCTCAAATTCTAGTTCAACGCCAACTTCTGCAAACGCCAAACGGACAAAATCACGAACAGAAGTGGTGACACCAGTTGCAATCACATAGTCCTCCGCAACATCTTGTTGTAGGATACGCCACATTGCCTCCACATAATCCTTAGCATGCCCCCAATCACGTAAAGCATTTAGGTTTCCTAAATACAAGCAGTCTTGTTTACCTAATGCAATAGCCGCAGTAGCCATTGTAATTTTGCGTGTCACAAAAGTTTCGCCGCGGCGGGGTGATTCATGATTAAACAATACGCCATTACATGCAAAAAGATTATAAGCCTCACGATAATTCTTGGTTATCCAAAATCCATAAATTTTTGCTACACCATAGGGAGAACGTGGATAGAAAGGAGAGTTTTCATCATAAAAACCTCTTTCGTTTTTATTCTCTTCTAAACCTCCATACAACTCAGACGTTGATGCTTGATAAATTCTTGTTTTTTTCTCCAATCCTAAAATACGTACTGCTTCTAAAATACGTAACGTTCCGATACCATCGACGTTAGCCACATATTCTGGAGAATCAAAAGATACCTTCACGTGAGACATCGCTCCAAGATTATAAATTTCATCCGGTTGTACTTCTTGTATAATACGAATAATATTCGTAGAATCCGTTAAATCACCGTAGTGCAATTTAAAATTAACATTTGCCTCATGTTGGTCCTGATACAAATGGTCAATACGTTGCGTGTTAAAGGATGAAGCTCTCCTTTTGATACCATGTACCATGTAGCCTTTTTCCAACAATAGTTCTGCCAAATAAGAACCGTCTTGGCCTGTAATTCCTGTAATTAATGCTGTTTTCATATTTATTATATTCTCGTCTGAGCATTGATATAAAGAGCGCATTATATCAATAGGTTAACAATCTTATAGTTTTACTTCTTTATATTGTCCTTCATTTTCTAAGAACCAAGCATAAGTACGCTCTACTCCTTCCTTTAGCTCAACTTGATGTTTCCATCCGAGTTTATGCATTTTGGAGATATCCATCAATTTACGTGGAGTGCCATCTGGTTTAGAACTGTCCCAAACAATCTCTCCGGTATGTCCTACGACTCTCTGAATCAATTCGGCAAGATCTTTAATCGTTAAGTCCTCTCCAGTACCAACATTATACAAATGCTCTGGCAACTTATTTTCTAAGGCAAAAATCACAGAAGCTGCCATATCATCCACAAATAAAAATTCACGCATTGGCGTACCGGATCCCCACAGTGTAACCGGTTGATTTCCGCTTAACTTCGCCTCATGAAACTTACGGATCATTGCAGGCAATACATGGGATGATTTTAAATCAAAGTTATCATGTGTACCATACAAATTTGTCGGCATTAAACTCACATAGTCTTTTCCAAATTGCTTACGAATGGCCTGGCAGGTTTTTACACCGGTAATTTTTGCGATCGCATACCATTCATTGGTAGGTTCAAGGCTATCGGTTAAAAGGTAGTCTTCTTTTAACGGCTGAGGCGCAAACTTGGGATAGATACAGGAAGAGCCCAAGAAAATAAACTTGTCAACGTCACTTTTCAAAGCGGTATCAATCAAATTATTTTGGATCTGCATATTTTCCATTAAAAACTGATACGGAAAATCATTATTGGCCAAAATCCCCCCCACACGAGCAGCGGCATCAATAACAACTTCCGGCGACTCCTCCTTAAAAAATGCTTGGACGGCCACCTGGTCCCGTAAATCAAGTTCTGAGCTCGTTTTTCCAATAAGATTGGTATATCCTTTCGATTCCAATATTCTCCAAATAGCTGCACCCACCATTCCGCGATGACCAGCAATATAAATCTTTGTATTTTTTTCCATCAATAACGTTATTTCAACTAATCCAATAATTTAGATTGATGCTTCTCTAGCATATTGTAAATTTTCTTGACGTCTTGAGATTTTTCCTTCTGTATAATCAAAAATGCATCTTTGGTATGGACGAATATCGCTCTCTTAAGACCTACAAACCCCGTGAAAATATCCGTTCCGATTACTATATTTCCTTGATCGTCTTTTGGGTAGCCGCTATCAATAAAATAATCGTACAACGATTCAAAAGAACCCAAATCGGACCAGTCAAAACTTGTCGGCACAACCCGAATTTTTTTAGAACGTTCCATTACAGCATAATCTACTGATATCGAAGGTATAGCTAAAGACAAATCTTCATCTAGAAATCCTTCTTTAGACGCTTCCCATACCGCCAGCGCGCGCTCATAAACAACCGACTCATATCTTTTCAATTCTTCCAAAAAAACAGAAGCTTGGAAGCAAAACATCCCGGAGTTCCATAAAAAGTTACCTTTTTCGATAAAATCTTCTGCCGTATCCTGATTGGGTTTTTCACGGAAAGACTTTACCTCATCGCCGTCAAATTCAATATAGCCATATCCAGTCTCAGGGCGCGTAGGGCGTATACCGAAAGTTACAATAAAACCCTCCTTAGCCTTTTCTATCCCCTCCTCCATTGCACTCCTATAGGCCTCATCACCTGCAATCATATGATCGGAAGGCGTTACAATAAGGATATCTTCTGGATCTACACTAAAGGCCGCAAAAGCAATTGCCGCTGCTGTATTACGGGGAGTAGCTTCAACAATATTTTTATAAGGCAGTCCGCAGGTCACCATCGCCTTATGACTCAAATGCGTATTATCTTTGTTTCCAACCACAATAACGCGTTCAGCAACCTGTTGATTGCGCTGTACGGTCATTTCAAATAGTGATTTGCCATCAAATAAGCCTAAGTATTGCTTTGGGCTATGCTTGCGGGAGAGTGGCCACAAACGGCTACCTATCCCCCCTGACAAAAGAACGTGTACGATGTTCATTAGGATAATCTTCTTTAATAGTTATTCAATAAATTATTCACCAATTGCATAATAGTCAAAACCCAAAGCGTCTAATTGTTTGCGATCTAACAATTTTCTACCGTCAAACACAAAAGCCGGCTTCTTCATCTGTTGCTTTATTTTGGCCCAATCATACGATTTGAACTCATCCCATTCAGTTAAAATAGCAGTGGCATGCGCGTCCAAAGTGGCTTCATAAGGATCGTTAACAACTGTTACCAAACGGCGGTTTTCTTCAGGCGAACGTGTGCCCAAATAATCCAAATCTTTATACACCTGCTCTGCAGGTACTTTTGGATCATAAACCACCACATGGGCCTCTTCTTCCAACAAATGGTCTGCTACATAAATAGCTGCTGATTCACGGGTATCATTGGTATCTTTCTTAAAGGCCCAACCCAAAAACGCGATCTTTTTACCATTGACCGTGTTGTACATGGTCTGAATGATATTTTGCGCAAAACGTGCTTTCTGATGATCGTTTAAAATAATAACCTGCTCCCAGTAATCGGCTACAGCAGTTAAATTGTAAGAACGGGCAATATAGACCAGGTTCAAAATATCTTTTTGGAAACAAGAACCTCCAAAACCGACAGAAGCCTTTAAAAACTTAGGGCCTATACGGCTATCGTGACCAATGGCACGCGACACCTCATCCACATTGGCTCCTGTGACCTCACACAGTTCTGAAATAGCATTAATAGAAGAAACACGTTGCGCCAAAAACGCATTGGCAACCAGTTTCGCCAACTCAGAAGACCATAAATTGGTCGTTAAGATTCGCTCACGAGGTACCCAAGCTTCGTAAACCTGCACCAAGGCCTCAATCGCTTCTGCATCCTCGCCTCCGATCAATACACGGTCTGGATTGTGCAAATCAGTAACAGCTGTACCTTCGGCCAGAAACTCAGGATTGGATAAAATATGAAAATTGACACCATTACCAGTATTGTCCAAGATGCTTTTTAAGGCAGCAGCAGTACGAACTGGTAAAGTAGACTTCTCGACAACGATTTTATCGGACTTGGCAACAGCCGCAATCTGACGAGCGCACAACTCGATATATTTTAAGTCTGCCGCCTGTCCTTTGCCCTTACCGTAAGTCTTCGTGGGTGTATTGACAGAAATAAAAATCATATCGGCCTCGTCGATGGCTTTTTCCACATCCGTAGAAAAGAAAAGATTTCGTCCACGTGCTTCAGCCACTACAGCATCCAAACCCGGCTCGTAAACCGGTAACTTCTCCAAATCAGCATCATTCCAGGCAGCAATACGTGCCTGATTGAGATCAACTACTGTAACTGTTACATTTGGATTTTTCTGTGCAATGACCGACATAGTAGGACCACCTACATAACCCGCCCCAATACAGGTTATTTTCTTAATTTCTTTCATTTTATCCGTTTCCAATTAGTTTTCTATTATTTTCTAGTTCTTTTTATCTTCATTTTGAGGCAAAGTGCCTGTTTTCTCATACAGGACAATCATTCCCTGCCTTTTTTCGCCAACTTCGGTATATACGGTCACCTTCTTACCAAGTATTGTGCCAGCTTTTAAAGCAGCTTGCTGTAAATACGCTAAATTTAGTTCATTTCCTTGCACCAATACCTCAATATGCCCCGAATCCAAACCCTGCGCATAGTCACCCAACAGTGCCACTTCCTCCACATCGCCAGCACGCTCAAGCACTTTGTCCACAAAAACTTCGATCCCTAAAAAATTATGAATCAATCCTTGAAGCGAAGTAAAAAGTGAATGCTTAATATTGGCCCGGTAATAAATTTTATGTTCATTATCCTCGCGGATCAAATAGCCTGCTTCGGTGAGCTGATTGAGCTCTTTGCGAATAGAATTAGTCGACTCCTTAAACTCATCTGCTAACCCGCGCAAATAACCTCGGTTGCCTGCCGAAACAAAAAATTTGATTAATAACTTTAAACGTGTCTTGGATGTAATTAAGGTATCCAACATTGGAATAGCATTTAAGTTGAGTAACAAAAGTACTCATTTCAAGTTGTAGCTCCAAATTAAATTAGTATTAACTACCTGAGAATTTAACAATAAGCACATAAACTCCACGTGGAACATAACAAGAAAATAAAGAAACCCCGGCAAGCAGGGTTCCTTTGAGTTAAATAGGTATGTAATATGGAATAAAAAACACGTAAATTACTTATTTATTAAATCTCCCGGCTTTTCGGGATGATTATGATATACCCCCATCATGGGAAGAACAGTACTAAATGCTTTCTTTTCCCCATTCTGATAGCTTACCACCGCATTCACACGAACCTTATACTTGGTCAAATCAACGCGCTCGGCTTTATCAGAAGCAATACGAAAACGTACAGATACTTCGGACGAGGTTTGCTGGTGTGCTTTAAAAGGTAATACGAGCATCTGCTGCAGCCTCACTTCAACCTTTTGATCGGTAGAACGGACATCTTTTACCACAATATGAAGCACGCCATCGTGAAACCGCTCGGCTCGAAACACCAACGCGCCATGGGTCGAACTGAACCGCCCGCTATACTGTCCCGGATGTTCCTGAAAACGGTAGTAAACACTTAACGAGACATCATTTGACTTCTTTCCTGAAGCAAAAAACTTAAATAGGGCAAACATAATCGCAGCTAACAGAGCTATATATAAGTAAATCATAATCGAATAAATACTGTATCGGAATCAACATATGGTCTGCATTCTTTCTAAATATTAAATGCGGAAAGCAAAAATAAACACTAAATACCCTCCAAAATAGAGACCCTAGGGTCTTATTTACAATTAGGAAAATAAAACCTTATTATTTATTGAAAAATAATGCAATTTTGTTTTGCTATATGAGACCAAACATTATAATCATCCTATTACTGCTGCTGAGCATAATCGCCACTCACTATGGGATGGAAGCAATCGTCTCACATAAAAGCGCTATCCTAAGCACCTATATGGCCAGTGAATCTCCTATAGTCATCGCCCAGGAAAAAGAAAACCAAACCGATCCCATCTATTATTACACCAATAAACAACTGTTCAAACCGCTCGCAGAATTCAAACCGGCAAAAAGCCAGGATAAAAATAGCTATTGGTTAAAAAAAGTAATTTCTCTGGATGAAAATGCCTTAACGGGCGATTATGTGCTGTCATTTGATAACCTAACGTTTGTCGACATGGCGCTCATCGGTATGGAAGGACAAATCATCGAGCGAAGGAGCGCCGGCTTATTTCGTAAAAAAGCAACGCTATCCCCTAAAGGAGGGCGTGACCATTTTAATATTCATTTAGACAGCAAGAAAGTTTATACCATTTTACTGCGGGTCAAGCACATTAAAGGCTATACCCCGTTTTATGACTTCCGCTTACAAACACAGAAGGACTACCTGAAGAAAGTGCAAGGCATCAATCTTACCCATGCTTTTATGGAGGGAGCCATTATTGTATTGCTACTGTACATAGCTTTTGCATGGCTCGTTTCGCGCTATAGGCCTTATATCTGGATATTTTGCTTTTTACTATTTATCGGATTTTATAGTTATGGGCTGCAAAATCAATTTATAGACATTTTCTTTCCCAATAATCCGCAACTTGGATGGAGCCTGGTATCGGTATTTAGAAATCTGGCGGGGATTAGCTTCTCACTGTTGACAATTGCCTTCTTAAATCTCAAGAAAATAAGCCCCCAATATTATAAGCTGATGCTTGGGCTCATTCTGCTGGTCGTAATGACGTCTATATTCAACTTTATCAATAACTATTGTTTCGCCAATTTTAAACAGAGCAATTCGATTAACCTCTTTGTCGGCGTGGTATATGTCCTCTTCTTTTCGAACTTATTCATATCGCTCTGGAAAAAGATAGACAGGATCCAGCGCTTCCTGATCTACTCGGTAATTTTTCTCGTCATCGGCGTCAGTATACTGATTTATTGCGGATTGATCTTGAAGGAACAGTCCATCCAATATGTGTCCATCATGACGCAGTTTATTGTTTTATGCATCACCATGATCCTCTTGATAGGAATTCGGCTGAAAATACGCAAGTCTGAACTGGAACATCACCAAACAACCGAAACCATTGTACTGGAGCGGACAGCAGAGCTCAAAAAAGCCAATGATGCCCTCTATGAGCAGCAGATTCAATTGCTTCAGAAAAACCATTATATCGAAACCCTCATTGATGAGGTCAACCATCGGGTTAAAAACAACCTCCAGCTGCTGTATAGTTTAGGGAGCCTGTGCCGCTCCGATCATGGCAACCAAAATATGCAGCCCATACAGTCCATGCAGGACCGAATACATGCCATGATGCTGGTAAACCAATTGCTGGTGTACAATCAGAATAGTCAGCTGAAACTGAATATTTTAGTAGCGGAAACTGTTAACTACCTGAGACAAATGCATGATCCCGAAGAAACGATAGCGATCCAGGTTGATGTTAGCCGAGACTGGCTGGTCACCACCCAAACCTCTATTCCCTTGGCGCTCATCATTACGGAGCTTTTGACAAATAGCTATAAGTATGCTTTTCCGAAGGGTACAGTCGATTCGCCGGCGATTTACTTGAGTATACGCAAAAATGAATGGGGAACGACCATGCGGTTTGAGGATAATGGCGTCGGTGCGAAAGCTCCTGCACCTACAGCTTCGTTCGGAATTGGCCTTGTAAAGGACCTGACCAGGCAGATCAAAGGAACAGTGACCATTCATCCGGAAAACGGATTTAAATATTTAATTGAATTTAACAATATCATATGAGCCTAAAAGTATTAATTGTAGAAGACGAAATGATCATTGCCCGATTTATTGAATATCAATTGCATTCACTTTACACCGGTCTGGAGCTACACATTGCACTTACTGTGGATGAAGTGGATCAGTATATGGAACAAAACACACCCGATTTGGTGCTCTGCGATATACAGCTCAACGACCGGCTGGATGGTATTGAATTAATGGAGAAATATACAGCAACGAAGCATTTCAGTCTAATCTTTATCACTTCTTATCAATCTAAAGGTAGCATAGATCGCGCAGCTGCCCTCCGTCCAGAAAACTATATCATTAAGCCATTGGGAGAAAATCGCCTCTATGCAGGCACGCATATGGTTATCCGCCGCCTGCAGCAACAAAAGGTTAAAAATCAGACCGTGGAAAAGCTGAAGACGTTGACTCCAGCCGAGTTAAATATTCTTAAACTCATTGCGCTCCGACATACCACCAAATATATTGCCGAATCATTATTCCTCAGTCCATATACCATCAAAAATACAAGACACCGCATCTGCCGAAAACTTGATCTCAATGAAGAAAATAATGCCCTATTATCTTGGGCGATCGAACATCAGCATCTGCTTAAATTTTGAGACAAAAAAAAAAGGGTTTGCAATGAAGCAAACCCTTTCCCATAAAATAAGAATTACGCAAATTATGTCGTCTGATCAAGTGGATCTTTGGATTGATAAAGCTCCCCGATCTTCAATACGGTACTGAATGTTTTTGGTTTACTTTTTCCAAAATTCAACACACCCGATACGCGGATTCCTTTTCCTTCCAAGGTGCTGAGTTCTCCTTTCTTTTTGAGCAATTTAAAGCGGACGGATACGTCTGATTTCCCTTCTTTTTTCTTTTCAAAAGGCACCACCACAATCTGTTCCAGATTAACAAGCAAAGCAGGATGACTGGGTTTGACCTCTTTGATCACCAAATTTTTAAGTGCGCTGTCTTTGGGTTCCGTACGAAAGACAAAGACGCCGCTTTTTGTCCGATAGTCGCCGCTATACTGCCCCGGTCTGTCCTGAAACAGGTAATTGACCTCCATCGAAACAGCCTCGTTAAAGAGCTTTTGCTTTTGTTTTTGTTTTGTCTTTAAGATTAGATAAATGGAACTCAAAACAAGTACCGTAAGTGCTATAAAAGTTGCCATAATAAAATAGTTAATGAATAGGAATAGGTGAACCCAAAAATAAGGTAATCGTCTATAGCACACGAAAATGGGACGGGGACAAAAAGGGGACAATTACAAATCAGACCTTAAAAGGGCAAAAAAGGCCTATCCGAGGAACAGGCCTTTTAGTGATTTCAGCTGTTATACTAGCTCAACTAATTGACAAAAAACGGGCGTATAATTCGAAAATTGAAAATATTGGCGCCCATTAATCAATCAACTTCGACTGATGACGTTCTAACGTATTGTAAATCTTTTTAACATCTTGCGATTTTTCCTTTTGCAATACCAAGATCGCATCTTTGGTATGAACAAGTATACTATCGCGCAAACCTACAAATGCAGTATAGATATCCGTACCGATAACCATATTACCATGCTCATCTACAGGGTGACCTGTCTGCTTCAAGTAATCGTACATCGATTCAAAAGAGCCCAAATCTGACCATTGAAAGCTGGTAGCAACAACGCGAATTTTCTTGGAGCGCTCCATCACGGCATAGTCAATGGAAATCGATGGAATATCTTTCGAAAGCTGAAGATCGAGCTCGCCATTTTGACGATGCTTCCAAGCGTTATAAGCCGTTGCATACACTTTAGGCTCAAAATTTTGAAGTTCGGCCAAAAAGGTATCTGCCCGAAAACAGAACATGCCCGAATTCCAAAGAAAATTGCCACGTTCAATAAAGTCTTCTGCCGTATCCTGGTTTGGCTTCTCACGGAAAGACAATACTTTGTCCTCCTTATATTCTATATAGCCATACCCGGTTTCAGGTCGGGTTGGCTGAATCCCAAAGGTAACGATATAGCCCTTATTCGCTTTTTCAACGCCCTCTTTTATGGCCGCAGCATACGCTTCATCTCCTACAATGACATGATCAGACGGTGTAACCACCAAAATATCGTCTGGTTGCGCCGCAAAGGCAGCAAAGGCAATTGCAGCAGCCGTATTGCGCGGGGTTGCTTCAACAATATCGATGTAATCGATCTTATTGTTTTCCATCACCTCTCTACTCAAGGTATGATTATCGCGATTTCCAACCACAATCACCTGTCCACACAACGTTTGATTGCGCTTTACGGTCATTTCAAACAACGATCCATCCTTAAATAGCGAAAGATATTGCTTCGGGTAACTTTTTCGCGAAAGCGGCCATAGACGGCTGCCTACACCTCCGGTTAAGACAACATGTATAATATTACTCATATTAAATTAGTGTTTCTCAGCTTCCTTATCTGCAACAACCCGGCGTAAACCCTCACTGGAGAAACGGTGTGTGCGCTTATTGTAATAGATCTCAATATTTTCTTCCACACAGTACTTACGGCCAGAGAAATCTTTGTCGCGATATTCTTCCCCGATAATACGCATATCGATCGGCAGTGCTTTTATGAGGTCAATCAAATCTTGCTCGGTCTCATAGGGAATGATTTCGTCCACATAGCGACAGCCTTCCAATTGAATATAACGCTCCACAATAGTTTGGGTTGGCTTGGCCTTCTCTGGAAAGACCTCTGATGGGTCGGTATTAAGACCAATAATCAAATAATCGCAGTGTCTCTTTGCTTCTTCAAGCATCATGATATGTCCGGCATGCAATAAATCAAAGACGCCAAAAGTAATTCCTATTTTCATGTTTTTTTAATAGCTGATGAGAACTTAATTAGATAGATTTCAATACGGTTTCCTTGTCCGAATTCGCTTGAGCTACAATACGACGTAAGCCTGAACTAGAAAAGCGATGATCTCGACTATTGAAATAAAGTTCAATTCCTTTTTCCTCACAATATGCCCTTCCCGTAAAGTTCTTCTCGCGGTATTCATCCCCAACAATACGAACATCAATATTAAAAGACCGAAGAATATCTTCCAAATCCTGTTCTGTAGCATAAGGCACGATCTGATCTACATACTTACAGCCTTTAAGCTGAATATAACGTTCAACGACGGTTTGTGCTGGCTTGTTTTTCTCTGGACGGTCAAGTGTTGGATCTGTCTGCAATCCACAGATCAAATAGTCACATTGTCTTTTGGCATCTTCGAGCATTTTGATATGCCCTGCATGGAGTAGGTCGAATGCACTGAAGGTAATACCTATGCGCATTCCCTTGGCTGGGATTGTTATCATCATCAAAAATATGGATATAAAATTTATTAATAAAACGGCTATATTAGCTACTCAAAGATATAAAAATATCAAACTTAGCGTACTTTTTACACCGGATTTAAAACAGATTTAACGTAAAAATCATGCCAAAGAAGGAATATCGGCGTGCCGCAAATACAATTGCGCACAAGCACGTGCGTCAGAAAGCGCTTCGTGGTGATTAAGTTCGATACCAAGTACCTCACAACAGGCATTTAAACGGGCAGGTTTAAATCCTTTCCCTTGGTAAATTTTAAAGGTGCATTCCCATTTTTCCTGCAAACCAAGTTGGTCGTAAGGTAAATTGTAATAATTCATGGTTTTACGAAGCACTCCGCGATCAAACAGCTCATTATGTGCGACCATAATGCGATTATTAATAAGCGGATAAATACGTGGAAAGATCTCTTTAAAAGTAGGAGCTTGCGCGGTATCCCTCGGGCGAATACCATGCACCCGTGTGGTCTGCCACATGTACTGATTTTGAGGAGGCTGTATTAGAGAATAAAATTCATCCACAATAATTCCATGCTCAACAACGACCAGCCCAACGGCGCAAGCCGAGTTCTGATTTGCTGTAGCTGTTTCGAAATCTATTGCAGTAAAACTTAATCCTGATTGCATATTCCCCTCTTCTAAAGTTGAGGTAAAATTAACACTTTTTTAATTCTACCCAAACTCCGCGTGCTAAATCAGACGCCACGTTGCATTAAGGTGCCTGAAACCTCTTTTTGCGGCATTTCAATAACTTTTGCTTCTGATGCCAAATTAACCTGGGGTGCAAAAGCTTTTTTCCTCCTTCTATGCGCTTTAAGCTGCTTTAATCGACGGTGACGAATGGCATAACGCTCCTCCCCTTTGATATAATAATTATTGAAAATATGTTGCTTCCAGGTAAGATAAAATGCACTTAACGCAGACAGTACCGTGATGGCAAAAGCCCACTGTACCGGTGCCCCAAACTGTACAATATAAATAACAGAAGCCCCAAGGCCTAACTGAACAAGGCCATATCCTACAGAGACCAAGAGGCTATTATACCCCACTTCGTTACTTAACATATGTAACAAAAACGTGCGGTGTGGTTCGAAAATATGATAGCCCTGATAAACACGACGTGCTACTGACCAGCCAATTTCAATACCGTATACGCCAAGAAAAAGAATATAACTAAAATCACCTGTTTTCAAGATGAGTTTTCCCAACGCAAATAATAACATAAAAGATAACACAGCAGGCCCCACATCCCCGGCAAAACACATCGCTTTTTTTCGAAAGTTGAAGAACCCAAAGACCACAACTCCCAATAACGTATAGATAAGGAAGTCCTGCTCGATAAAATTGATCTTGGTATTTACGTATGTTAAAAGCCCTCCCATAACCAAAGTGCAAAAAGCAGTCATACCGTTTATCCCATCCATAAAATTGTAGGCATTGATTACACCTATCGTAAAGACAAAAGCCAATACCAAATAATACCAAGGATAGTTAAAGACACCAAACTCGTACACCATAAGCAAAACGGACACAAAATGTACAGCTAACCGCCAATTTGGATGTACACCCCTGATATCGTCTAGGAAAGAGATATAGGTTAATAACGTTAAGCCTAAAAAAAACCAAGGATATTGGTAACTGGAGGAGATAAAATATATAATCGAGGCGGCATAAAAAATAACACCACCGCCGCGTATGGTGATCTTCGTGTGCGAAGAACGTTCGTTGGGCTTATCAATAATATTAAACTTAATAGCAATCCTCAGATACAATAGCTCTAACAAAAAAAGGATTATCAGCGTAAAAATATAAGTCATAAAATATAATTAGTGAGTCAAATAAAGCCGTACAAATATAAAATTATTTTTTCTGTTTTTACTTAACGTTAAATATAACAAATATGCTACACTATACTTTAAAAGTATTTCCATAATAATCAGACTCTTGCGCTATATAACATATGTAACAAACTTATTTTAACGGAAATAACAGTTATGGACACTAAAATGTTTTCTTTAAAAAGAATAACTTGTCCGCTATATCTTCCCACACAACTCTTTGCTGGAAATGCGTTATGATAAATTGACGCCCATTAATTCCATGTTGCTTTCTAACGTCCAAATTATTTCTGTAAAATTTAATTTTATCTGCTATATCTTTTGGATCATGCGTAATATGCAGACCCGTTTCGCCCTCTACAATTGCATCTACGCAACCCGTGGCTTTCGAGGTTAAAACCGGTAAAGACATCGATGAAGCTTCCAAAATCACTGTAGGAAATCCTTCTCGATATGAAGGGAGTACCAAGATATCCATTAAGCAATAGTAAGGAGTAACATCTTCTATAAAATCTATATGGATTATACTCTTTAAATTGCCAATCTGAGCAAGAATACGCTCTGGTACAGCATCTCTCTTTTCAAAAGGTCCAATAAGCACAAGTTTCATTTTATTATCACCAGCATGAACTAACTGCCAAGCCTCTATTAAATCAATTATTCCTTTATCCCGCACCATCCGCCCGACAAATCCAACAACGAAATCTTCATCATTAATACCTAAGGATTGACGAATAAATTGAGCCTCCTTTGCTGCAACGGAGTTAAATCTCGAAAACCTATCAATATTCACCCCATTGCAGGTTCCTTTTGATAGTAAGATGCTCTTAAGCTTATTTTTTATGCCATCGGTTTCCGCTCGTGCTGCAACAGACGGACTCACATTTACAATTGTTGTCGCAAGACGGCAAGTAAGCTTTTCAATAGCAATCAATATTTTCCTAATTGGGCCTTTGGCTGTTTCATAGACGAGGCCGTGCCTAAAGTAAACCCTGTTTTCAACACCTGCTAGATAAGCTGCCATCATGGCTATCATTGCGCCTTTGGGTGTATGACCAAACACATGAGTAAAATGATTTTTTTTAATCACTTTAAAAAGTTTCCATACTGCTATGGCATCCCCTAAGGGGCTAAAGCTTCGTGTAATAGGAATAACAAAATATGGTATGCACATTTTCCCGAGGTATTTTCTCAAAAAGCTGGAATCCGGACAAGCCACATATTGATCAACATCTCTTTCCTTAAAATAACCGAACTGCTCACCTATAAAAAACGGCAGGGCAAATGCATCATTTACAACCTGAAGTAATCTAATTTTTGACATATTATGATAATCAGATTCCCCTATTTATCTTGTATACTCACTAAAATCCTTATGTTCAACCTTTTCTAGCTGTTCTTTAGTTAATGAACGGAAATATCGGTAGGTCAATTTCAGGCCTTCTGCACGGTTAACCTTTGGTTCCCAACCAAGTAATTCTTTGGCTTTTGAGATATCTGGCCTACGCTGTTTGGGATCGTCCTGGGGGAGGTCTTTGTAAACAACCTTCTGGTCCGTGCCTGTTAATTTGATAATTTCTTCAGCAAATTGTCCAATTGTAATTTCGTCAGGATTGCCAATATTTACCGGATAGGCATGATCTGATAAAAGTAATCTATAAATTCCTTCGATCAGATCATCTACATAACAAAATGAGCGTGTTTGAGATCCGTCGCCAAAGATCGTTAAATCTTCACCTCTCAATGCTTGCCCGATAAACGCAGGCAACACTCGCCCATCATTCAATCGCATACGAGGCCCATAAGTATTGAATATCCTTACAATTCGTGTCTCTACACCATGAAATGTATGATAGGCCATCGTCATCGCCTCCTGAAATCGCTTCGCTTCATCATATACTCCCCTTGGACCAACAGGATTCACATTTCCCCAATAGTCTTCCGGCTGCGGGTTCACCGAAGGATCTCCGTAGACCTCCGAAGTTGAAGCGATTAAGATTCTGGCGCCCTTCGATTTTGCCAGTCCCAACAAATTATGTATTCCCAAAGAGCCTACCTTTAAGGTTTGAATGGGAATCTTTAAATAATCAATCGGACTTGCAGGTGATGCAAAGTGAAGAATATAATCTAGCTTACCAGATACATGTACAAATGTGGAAACATCATGATTATAGAATTCAAAATTTTCGAGCTTAAATAAATGCTCGATATTACTCAAATCGCCGGTGATTAGATTGTCCATACCTACAACGTCATAACCCTTTCCAATAAACAAATCACATAAATGCGAGCCTAAAAACCCTGCTGCTCCTGTAATTAAAACTCTTTTACTTTCCATTATTTTGTTCATATTACTTTATTACATCCGACGACCACGATATACGTATTCGCCTACTATAGTTTTCAACTTGTTACTCCACGATTAATTAAAAATTCATCGTTTACCATTTGTTGATTGTGTTGAACAGTTCCCAAAAGATACAGGTATAGGAGTACCAATGGACTAAACATAACTACTACTGAATTAAAGGAGATAGCAACAAAAAACAATAATAAGAGATAAAGAAATCTAATTCTGAAAAAGAAATAGAATAACATAGCGATATAGGCGAATATAGGAAATATCCCCAATTCGATAAAATATTTTAACCATCCATTTGATTCACCCGCCTCTGAAATGGTCTCGATAGTACCCGGACCATAACCGACAAAAAAACGGATCAAGTCCATGTTTTTGATTAAATTGAGTGATACTTCAATACGATCACTCCGATCTTCTAACGATGTATATTTATCATAATTGTCAATAAAATCATTCAAGGAAGCTAGGATAGGGCTCCCAAAAAAGAGGGTCACAATCCCAAATATACCCAAAATCAACAGAATGATTTTAAAAATGTTTGTTTTCAGTTTAATAATATTGAACAGAAAAAGTACAAAAAAACATAGAGATACGAGCGTAATAGAAACTAGCATAGATAGCCAGGCCCCAAGTGAAAATGTTAATAAAAAAGCGACAACACTCAGTGTAAAATATTTTTTATAAAACTTAGAAAAATTTTCTTTACGAAATAAAACCCAAAAAATATTAAGACCATGAAAGAATCCGAGATAACTTGGTTCAGTCATATACCACACCGGGCGCCCGAGTTTGAATATTAACAAGTCTCTTTCCGATATAACGCCCAATAAAGGGTTAAAAAAAGTGTTAAATTCAGAATAATTACCCAAGGTTATTGCAGGGTACCCTATTCTTCCTAAAAAATTAAACACCAAAAAGGAAAAACAGGTTGAAAATAGCGCAACTTTTACGAAAGTATCCCAAATTTTGAAAATAAATATAGAATCACTGTCCGACAGTTCAATCGTTCTTAAAGCCACGATTATAAAAACTGAAAAAAGTAACAAAAAAGCATTAGAAAAAATATAAGAACCTAGAATGGCCCAGATTGCCAGTAGACAAACACTCAAGCCTGCAAATAAGAAGACGCTAGTATTTGTCTTCTTGTTATTTAATTCAATCATAAAATAACAGCCTAACACCCCTAAAATCGGTAAATAACGTGTGACTTTAGGAAGTAATACGTCCGATAACATTGGGCCATTTGTAATGACTACCAAGAATATCAGAATAATAAAGGCTCTTATTAAGTGAATCTGTCTCATCTAATGAAAACTTTGTAACATACTATTTTAAAATACACGAGTAAATAAGCTAAATTTTTCCACCATACTGAAATACTTAATGTAGGAAATGCATCTTTAAAAACCAGAAGCAACTTTTTGTTACCTTCCAATAAGGACTTGGAAATATTGGAGGCATGAACACGGTAATATGTCTCCACTGACTGCAATACGCCAAACTTGCCCATCTGACTTAGTTTTAACCATAAATGATAATCTTCTACCGCTCTAAATCGATGATCATCTTTGAACGCCTTTGCTTGGATAATATTTTTTTTGCGCGCCATGACAGACGAATATGTGATATAATTCGTAAGAAAAATCATTGTATTAAAATTTTTCTTCGGTAACCATTTTAGGTTCCTTTCATTCAATGGCTTATTGTTTGAATCGATAGTCCGACGATTTGTTGCACATAGGATGTATTCTGGGTGTTCTTCCAAAAACACAAATTGTTTCTTTATCTTATCTTTTTCCCATAAATCGTCATCATCACAAAAAGCAATATATTCGCCGTTACATTTACTTAATGCTAAGTTTCTGGGTTTAGCAGGATATCCACAATGCTCGGTAAAGCAATAGGATATCGAATATCCAATTTCTTTCAACTCATTGACATGCTGCTCCACATCAGATTCATATCCATCTGATGCCACCACAACCTCAATATTATTAAAATTTTGGCTCAAAACAGACTGAAGTGTCTCTTTTAAATAATTCAGTCTTTGGTAAGTAACTACAATGACCGATACCAGTCCTTTTATTTCATCTGCCTGTGTTCCCATTCGATTGTTTTTATGATACCTGAATCTAAATCAAGTGGTTCGAAACCAATAAAACTTTTTAATTTTGTTATGTCCAAATGAAAAAAACCAACATCCGTAACCTTGGATTCCTGATAACAGATTTTGACATTTGGAATTATAGTGCTAATCTTTTTTAAAATTTCATTCAGGCTGACAGATTGCCCCGCCCCAATGTTAAAAATTTCATTTTTGACCCCTTTATAAAATAATTCCGAAATCACTTTAGCAATATCTTCTACAAAAATGTAATCCTTAGTTTGGTCCCCGTTGCCCCAAATACTTATAGGGATTCCTTTCAACGCATTTCGAATCGCAATATTAACAATTCCTTGCTTTGATGAAGTATGATATTTACCGAAGGGGTTTGACAAACGCAAAATCAGATAATCGAGGCCAAAGAGCCTATGGTAGAGTTGGATATAATTCTCGACCGTAAGTTTAGCTATTCCATAAGAACTAATGGGATGGCATACATGTTCTTCGTTTAAAATTTCCTTCGAGTTGCCATACACCGCTCCTCCAGAGGATAAATACAAAAGCATATTGCAATGATATTGCTTCATCACATCCATCAACTGTATCGACGGTACAACATTTTCGTAAATGTCCTGAACATTTGTGTCTTGGGCTGCAGATGGTACTGTTGTATTTGCAAAATGAAATACCGCGTCAAATTGAAACTTCGAGAATATCGAAATTAAAGTGTTTAAATCAGAAAAGTCACCCTCAAAGTATTTCACACGTTCTGAAAATGGTCGTTGTTTACCCAATTTACGGCTCAATACAACAATTTCGGATGGAACTTCAATACCGCTGTAGGCGAAATAATCAATTAAATTTCTGCCAATAAAGCCATCCCCTCCTATTACAAGAACTTTATTTATCATCATACAACTATCTTATATTATAAATATTTAGTAGTAGTCTACCATAATTTTCTTCTGAAAATTGCGTAGCAGCAACGGTTACATTTTTAATAATATTTTCCCTTTTCACATCATCACTAACTAATTCCCTAATACTGTCAGCAATTTCGCTATCAAGATCGGGAGAACTGGGCTCCAATAGAATGCCCGAATACTGGTCTTCAATCACCTCTCCTATACCTGCAAAATTACTTGCAATAATGATTTTGTTTAATAGCATTGCTTCTATGACGACCAAGGGCATATCTTCATCCTGAATGGAAGGCATTAAAACAAAATCTGCTATTGCAAGAAACTCATGATAATCATTTCGGTTTCCTAGAAAAAACACATCATCATGAAGTCCCATGGCATGCACAGCCCTCCCGAGATCCGCTCTATCCTCGCCATCTCCAATTAAAAATAGTACAAATCTTTTACCGTCGCTGTTGTCTTTTAATCGATCTAATGCCTTTATCGCATTTATCTGTCCCTTTCTTTTCGTCAAAAATGCAACCTGAACTAGAATCACAAGATTCTGTGGCAGATTATATGCTTGCAATAGCGAATCACGAGTCGACGTGATAGGTTTAGCTCTTACAACATTTTTTACCAACACGATTTTATCACGGTCGAAACCTGCATTTTCGGACAGATTAGCTTTTGCTAAATTAGAGGCCGTCACAAAATTGTCTACGCAGAGATTGACAATAGGATTAATGAGGTGCCCAAAAAACTTCGGCCTTCTAGCCTGATTATTAACCTGGTAAACAATATTTTTAATACCAAAAAGTTTAGCTACGATAGCCAATTGCGAACAGGTCCTCGCCGCAGGATACCCACCATTATTGATGTGTAATATATCTGGTTTACTATGGCGCAGCAACTGTATAAACTTGATACTATTAAAAAGAAAATAGAAACCAGAATAATAAAATGAGGTTAATACTATCTTTATTAAAATTGCAAGGAAAGTGTTAGTTTTCTTTGTGATATTGTGGTTAATAGTATCATTGGAAACCAATTTCAAAGGGATAATTTTTCCTTTAAAAGAACCAAAATCCGATTCCATGGCAGATGAATATTGTTTGTGGGCCCTATATGCAAAAGTAATTTCATAGTTTTTTGAAAGAACTGAATTCTGAACTAAAAAGGACATTAACCTTTCACTACCTCCATAGATATAACAATCACTATATACCAATAATCTCTTTCCCATAATCAAAAAACTATCTTCTCGCCAACAGACTGGTGAGTGAATTTCTAAAATCTTTACTAAAAGCAAAAAAAGCCAAACAGGTGAGCGTAAAAAGCCCCCCAACATATGAAAAATAAATTAGCAGGTGACCCACACTTTTCTTTACAGGCAAAAGCGGACCAATGGTTAACGATATTACCCCTATGATAACTACTCCCAATAAAATTCCAATAGCATTTTTGGATACAAAATCTTTCCAGTCAACGGCCATATATCTGCTACTAAAATATAAATAAAAAATAGCATACAAGGCAAATGCTACAAGTTTGAAAATAGCAAAGGAAAGTATCCCAAGCCGGTTGAAGCTGAAAACTACTCCGACCCAATAGATTAGCGGCAAGAATAGACTAACAAAGTACATTTCTTTTAATTTATTTTTAGCTACTACCGCTATTCCTCCCGGAGAAGTAACAAAATTAAATAAATATATCAAAAACATTATCTTGATGATCGAAATAGCTGGTTCGTATTGGCTACCAACCCAAAGGAGAATTAACTTGTCCATTGAGAATACCACAATTAGCGTTGCAAAAATAGACAAAGGGACACCAAATAAAATGACAGTGCGATAAGCTGCGTTTAGTTTATCTGTCGATCCTAAACCAATATAGTGATTAAATTTAACAGAAAAAGGATTATATAAAATCCCGAAAAGTGACCTGGCAAAGGTCATCAAGCTCAGACATACACTGAATAGCGCAACGTCCTTCAAACTTGCTATTTTTGCGATAACGATGCTATCTATTTCATAATATAAAACCCATGAAATGGTCAGTATCAGGCTACCATAGGCTAGTCCCTTAATCTTACTATAAATCACCTTATTGAATTTGCAATATTTAAAGAAAAGCCTAAAATTATAGTCGTAATCTTTTTTTGCTATAAGAAATCCAATGAGAACGACAACGAGATTTAACAACTGAAAAATAAAATAATATGTAACAATGGGATATTCAAAAAAATGAAATAAAATTACAGCTATTCCTATTTTTACTAAATTAACGATGGCATAAAGGCGCTGGTATTTAAAATCTTCGAGCCTGATATTAAAAATAAGCTGGATGATTCGATGCAAAAGAGTAATCGGCAAAGAGGCCAAAAATATCAACAAAAGATCTTTTGCCACTTGAAGCTCATCTGCCGATTCTATCCCCTTAAGGGCGATTGATGGGTTTAGGTAACCATAGAAAATCATTACCGCAAAAAGAGCAAACATGGTGAACATAATGAATAAGACAAAGCCTAAAATTTTATATTCCTGTTCTTTATCTTTTTGAATAAATGCTTCGGCCGCATATTTTATGCCCGCTGATAAAAAACCAAAATCCGCATATGACAAAAATAAATTTAAAGAGATAACGAAACTATAAATACCGAAGTAACTCTGGTTTGACGAGAGATATGGGGTAACGATAAACATCGTGGCAAATCCCGACACCAAGGAGAGGATCTGCCAAAAATAGATTTTTAATATCCCTTTCATGCCCCTACCAGGTTAATAAGTCCCTGATCTTCACAAGTCGTTTCGAAATAATCGTTTAAAAGATCTTTATTTATATTATCCAAAGGATGAGTAAAATTTGCTACAAAATCAGCTTCAGTGACTGTAAGTTTAATAAAAGACTTCCCGTCAAAAGGTGAGACGAGTTTTAAACCTTCGAATGTCAGGTCGTTTTCAACTGGATCAAATAAGATATAGTTTACATTTGCAAGTATCGCATCCAATACCATCGTAGATGTCGGGCCAACCACTAAAGATGCATTTTTGAGGCAATCCTCTTTAGAATCTTCACTTATGGTAAAAAAATCGTCAATTAAATTCCTGCTGTAAAAATCAGCATTCTCGGAAGGATGTAATCTTAAATTAGCTTTCTTTACACCAATTTTCCGCAATATACTTTTAATTTTTTCAAGATAAGTTAACGATACCGAACGATTCGGCAAATTGAGGAAATCTGAGGAACTGGGTGTACCGTTGATTGCTTTCGTCAATACCAAAATGTTGTCCAAGGATGATCGCAAGGATGTGAACTGAAAATTGTGATAAACGGGATGCTGTAATGTTAAAATTTTATTCGGATCTACACCCACATCTACATAATTTTTCTTGATACCTTCTCCCCAAACAACCAGATATTTTGCGCGATTATCGTCAATACAATTATATCGCGCAGGTAAGCCATGCAAATACACAAACGTGGGAATGCCGATTTCATTAAGTGTATGAATCGTCAAATTTTCATAAAATGATAGATCATTTGGAAAAAATGCAGCCTTTAGCTTATTTTTTTTTACAAACTCTTCAATACACCGCTTATACGCTTTGATAAGATTATGAAATTCTTTACTATAAATTGCCCTTAAGCTCCGCTCATTACGGACTTTATTAATTGCATTAATCGTTTTATAAACATTTCCAGGATAAACGTTGTTTCTGAACGACGCAGACCACGGTGGGGCCACTATCCTAGCTCCGAGGGGCACCGTCACATATGCATTACTAATAATTAAATCCGTAGGTTCCGTCATTAAAGTCCCTGAAACCACTGATTTGATCTTCAGAATCCATCGGGTAGCAAGACTTTTCAGCAAATTAAATCGGCTATAAACGTTTCCCTTCTGATGGTCGCCATAATTGTAAAGAATCCCATTACTCTCATATAAAAATATGTCGTAGAGTTCCTGTTCAGCGAGTTCAGTAGAAATCGAATTCAAATAATGATTACCTTTTTGCATTTTAATAAATATCATCAAAACTAACCCTCGTTCCCTTTTCGAGAGCCTTATTCACATGTTTCCCCAATATTGCTGATAAATATTTCGGATGTAATCCAAATCCAGGACGAATGGACCTCACATTTTCCGTTGTGATCAAATCTCCCTCAGCTACGTTTTCTACGAAATATAACGACCGTGAAAAATCTTTGCCTTTAATTTGTTTATCTGTCAAGTCGTAAGTCACTTTCCCTATTGCTGATTCTGCCTCGCGTACAGCTTTTACCATATCGGTGAACTCCTGCTCGTTCATTGAAAATGACGCGTCAGGTCCACCTATTGAACGGTCAAGAATGAAATGCTTTTCAATAATTTTGGCGCCAAAGCAAGTCGCAACAATTGGTACTGTAGCCCCCATTGTATGATCCGACAACCCCGTAATCACACCGAATCTATCAGCAAAATCCTTGATCATTACCATATTCGCTTCCTCAATAGGAGCGGGATAAGAAGATGTGCATTTTAGCAAGGCAATATCGGTATTACCCATACGATAACATGCATCCAAGGCTAGTTCAATGTCTTCTTTTGAAGCAATCCCTGTAGAAATAATGACCGGCTTTCCTTTCGAAGCAATCAGCTCTATCAACGGGATATCTGTTATCTCAAATGATGCGATTTTATAAGCGGGTGTATCTAAAGATTCCAAAAAATCAACTGATGTCGGATCGAAAGGTGATGAAAAACAAATAAGTCCTTCTTTTTCGGCAAGATCAAAAATCTCTTTATGCCATTCCCACGGTGTATATGCTTCTTTGTAAAGATCGTGTAAATTGCGTCCCTCCCAAATAGTTCCCTTTATTAAAAAATCATCTTTAGAACATGGAATAGTCATAGTATCTGCAGTATAAGTTTGCAGTTTAATACAATTTGCTCCGGCTCTCTTTGCGGCCCGTACGGTCTCTAAAGCAGTTTCCAATTTTCCATTATGATTTGCAGAAAGTTCCGCTATAATAAAAACAGAAGAAGAATTGTTTATTTCAAAATTGCCTATTTTCATATTTTTAACATATTGTCCTTATAATTTGAAATGCCTCCGCATGTTCACATCCAACTGCAATACCCCATCGTTGGGCTTGTATTGTTAACGCTTGAGGAGATCTTGGATGAGGGAAAGGTCTCGATTCAAAAACATATGCCTCCATTCCATTTATTTTTGCTTTTATATGCTCAGCACTTACAGCGACAAACAAATTGGGTAGAAAATGCCGGGGGTCAGAATTTGCTCTCCATTCTGTACCGGACGCCGTTTCAAAGCAAATTATTGTCTTTACTCTTTCATCTTCCATCGGCCTGCAAGAGGTTATAACAGCTTCAAAAGTCCGCTGATGATCAATATTAACATCTCCGCCATGATGCGTAAAAATTACCTCTGCTTTAAACTCTTCTTTTTCCGCTTCTATAACTTTAATAATATCTAATAAGTTTACTGAGTCGAACCTATTATCAGGGAAATCATAGATACCAACTGAGTGATACCCAATAGCATCTTGAGCGTTTTTTATGTTTTTCCGATGAATTTCTAACTCTTCCTTCCACAGTTGCAGATCCCTAGAATCTGCACGAGAAGTTAACCCTTCACCTAAGATCACCACCCGGGTAACTACATTATATTCGTTTATCAACTTATTCATTGTAGCCCCCAGACCAAGTAATTCATCATCTGGGTGAGCAACAACAATAAGGATCTTTTTATTTCTTAATGATTCTAACATCAGCTAAAAGTATTTTATTCGATTCTCTTTTTACTCGCGAAAATTCTAGTCTATAATTCTCAAGCTCAACAAACGCTTGGGGATAACCTTCCGCATCTAACATCCTTATATAATCATATACGTCTTCAAGTTCCTCCAATTGACTGATATCACTTTCCGAAGGCTTTCTTCTCGTAAACTTCGTTATGGTACCTTCTTGTTGTTTCGGTACAGGATTTTCAGTTATAATTTTGCCAATCATGCCCTGTATTGTTATGCTTGCTCTCAATAAAATCTCTTGAGCCGTACCAAACAAAGGGAGAGGGTACTTTAAATAAATAGGACCAGAATCAATCCCTTCCTGGACTTTTAAAGCAGAAATCTTTGTTTCTTTCAATCCTCTCACAATTAGATTCTGAAGAGGACTCCCTCCCCGACCAAAAGGGAGGTCGGTCATATGAAAGACAATACATTCGAATTTCTCAAAAATTCCGCTGGGAATAATATGTGACCAATGAGGTATAAATACTTTACTTGGCCTAATCTGCTCTAAATTCTCTTTACAAAACTGTTCCTTTGTCGTAATCAAAATCCAGCGATACTGAGGAAAGCTAGATTTTAGATTGAGAAATAGTTCTTGATGCCAATTTTTTTCAGATAAAACTACAAATGTCTCCATTGATTTTCTTTTTAAATATATATGTTTCATCATGAGTCACGCTTTCTTCAAATCCCAATTTTCTGAAAACTGAAAGAGAAGCGCTATTGGTAGACTTTACAACTGCCTTTAATTTGCTTCCTGGAGAAACTTTTTCAAAGATTAAACTAACTATTAGCTTTCCATAACCCTTTCCTCGGTGGTTTACATCAATTGAATAATCGATCTCCCAGCAATCATCTACTTTATCTAACCGAATTTGTCCTACCGAAGTTGCTTGCTGATCAACCAAAATAAAAATTTTAGATGATAAGTCTTGCAGTTTCAATCTATACCATGCTACATGGTTTTCCCAAACTATAGGCTTCGAATCAAAAGAGTTGTTTCTCACACTATCTTCGTTCGCCCATCTGAAAAGTAGATCAATATCTTGAGGGTACGCCTGTCGTAAGGTAGCCAATTCTGACCTTTTCTTAGCATGAATAACAACATCGATAAATTTTCCATTAAAAAAACAATGCTCTTTCAGAATAGCCTCCTTAAAGAAACCCATACGCTCCACAGCTGAATACAACGCTGGTCTTAAATCAAATGCATATGTATATATCTTATGTAATTTAAGGTTATCAAACGCAACCTTTTGTATTAAATCCAAATATATTTTCCAGTGGAATTCAAATTCATTTATTTCAAGATCAGTCTGCATCACAAACGAAATCTCTGCATTTTTATCGATCCAGTTAATATGAACGAGCCCTCCGTAACCTATACACCGACTTTTAAAAAGATATGAAAATAAAATCTGATCAGGATAGTCTTTATCAAACAAATTTATAACTGTATTTTTAAAATAGTTATCTTGATCCTCATTAGTTAATGGCTTACTTTGACGCAGATGATAAATCTGCTCATTGCGCCATCGCATTATATCTAAACGATCTTCATACCGAATTGGAACAATAGAATAGTCCCCATGTTTATAAACTTGTTGTGAGAGTATTTTATATCGATGCATACCATAACGTATTTTTAATTTAACCGCTTAAACCCTCCGTGACATACTGCGCCCTGGAGCAGTGTATTGAGGTCCCTTACTCCTCGCTCCACATTTCCAATAGCTTCATACACCAAGTTCAATTCATTAAAATAGCGCTCAATTATGTCATCGGTATGCTTAATACAAGCATAAAAATTGGTGCTCGCCAGAAATCCTTTTTTTAACATCTCTTGACTAATGAAAGTCTTATAAATTAAGGCATTTTCACTATTAAAAGAGTATGTACTTAAAGCAGGTATGCCGCTGATGTTAATTTCTAATTTATGTAGATTAGCAAGATTTTGCCATCCAAGCCTAACTTTTTTCCCTATTGCTGTGATTTGATCATAGGATTTTTCTTCCTCAATTGCTTTCAACGCTGCGAGCGCTGCTGTAGGGCCTATCCTCTCTGTCCAAAATGTACTACTTATGAAAGTTGTTTGGGCAGCTTCCATAACATCTTTCTTTCCTACAATAGCTGTAAGTGCATAACCATTAGCAATGGTTTTACCAAAAACGGTAAGGTCAGGCTCAACTTCATACTTTTTAAAGATTCCGCCATATGTCTCCCTAAAACCAGAAGTACATTCATCGAAAATTAGTACAATGCCTTTCTCCGTGGCCAAGTTTCTAACTTTTTGTAAGAAATTATCTTCGGGACCAAAATTGCGAAGAACTTCCATTTTTATCACGCCGATATCATGTTTCTCGACAAGATGAAGTAACTCGTTATAATCATTATACATAAACGGATACACCGAGTTTTTAAGATGTTTTGGCACACCATTCACGTCTAATCCAGCTAATAAATGATTTGATAAATCTTCCCCTTGATCATTTAAATTAACGGATAAATACCAATCATGCCAGCCATGGTATCCACAAATAGCAATGTTGTCTTTACCACTTGCAGCTCTCGCAATTCGAATTGCTATAGCATTCGCTTCGCCGCCACTTCGCGCGAAACGCACCATATCAGCCCATGGATTAATCTCAATCAGTTTTTCGGCCAGATAGACTTCCTCAGGACAATTTAAGGTCGTCATATTTCCATTTTCTATAACACCTCTAACCGCAAAATCAACTCTTTCGTCAGCATATCCCAATGTGTTCGTACCAACACCCATCATTGACATATCATAAAACATATTACCATCCAAGTCCCAAACTTGACAACCTTTGGATTTTGAATAATACGCTGGCCACAAGTCAGGTAAAAACATTTCCGGCCTTTTTGACAATAGCATTGTTCCTCCAGGGATAAGAGTTTTTGCCTTTTTATATAATTCTTGTCCTTTTCCCATTATATATCGTTTTTTAATGATTTGAGATAACCTTCATTTCTAATAATCCCTGCGTTTAGATCAGAAATACTAGAATTTAATAAATATTTCGTGTAATCTAACCAAGAAGCGTTCTTCCCTAGTGCTAAAATTAGCTGCTCAATTACTTTAAAATCTACCTGTTCATCCACAGTCATGCGCACTTTGGAATAATCTGCCGAACAAGGGAAATCTAAACATGTAAATCCATTTTTAGAATTCCGAATATAAGGAGTTACATGTTCTCTTTCAGACAGTAATGACGCTTTCTCCCATGCGCGTTCCAAGGCGCTAAATTTAAAGACTTCAACATCTTGTCCATCGGGAAAATTTTCTATAATTCCAGTCGAACAATAGTCAACATCGTTCACTAATGCGCAAGAAATCACTGCATCTATTAGATCTGGATCTATAAGTGGGCAATCTGATGTAACCCTTACGACCCATGTGGGTCTTTCATTTTTAACACTTTGATAAAAGCGATCAAGAACATCATTTTCAGAACCAGCAAAGCAATAAAAATTATTTTGCTCGGAAATATCCCTTATTATATTATCCGCTGTATTATCTGTTGTTGCAACGATTACTTTATCGACTCTATGCGCCTTTCTTATCCTATTTAAATGTATGATCAACAGCGGCTCATGATCAATTTCCATCAGCACTTTACCTGGCAACCTGGTACTACCTGTACGAGCCTGCGTAATCAATACTACTTTAGCTTGTTCCATAATGTAGGATTAATTAAATCTATATCTTTTATTTTAATTCGTTCGACCTCCATTAACGCTTCTTTTGGGACCCTTCGTTGTAAACTTACAATATTCTGCAGCAACTGCTCCCAATTATCTACCCCTATTAATACGCTATTGATCATCCTGTTTTTAAAAGTATAATGGAGAGCCAAATCTTGTATTGATATGTTGTACCTCTCAGCAATATCATTAATAAACGACAACTCCTCCTTTAAAACTCCTGCAACCGGATTATCACTTTCGGGAGACATAAAGAACAGGCCTTGTAGAAAACAAGATCGCGTATGGATCTCCTTATCCGAATTCGAGGCCTTTTCTAAAACCTCATTTCGAAGATGGCAATTATCAAAAAGATTATACGGTATCTGGATGAAATCGATTAAAGGATCTTCAATCGATTTTATTGCTTCTTCATTTGTATAAACTGAAACACCTATCTTATTAATTTGTCCCTTTTCTTTCAATTTACGAAGCTGTCTACTAACGTCTTTTATCCTACGATTATAAGAGGCAAAAGAATGAAAAGAAAAACCATACAGGCTATCGACCTCTAACTGATCAAGATACCTTTCAACTTTTTCGTCAATTTGCTCCGTAAACTCATGCGGCAGCTTTGTTAGTATATTGAAACGTGTAGCGGCATTTCTACGGTGGAACAGCCCGATAATATCATGCGCATTACCATAAGCTTCGGCCGTATCCAAGAATGTAATTCCTGACTTGAATGCTTCCTCTAACAATGTCAAACTATTAGCTAGTGTGATTTGTCCATGTACATTGTTAATACCGTATGGTAAGCCAAGCTGAACTGTTCCTAAAATTAGCTTATTCAGCATAAAATTTTGCAATAAGATCAATAACAAGTTGCTGTTCCTCTTGTGTTAACGTCGGATACATTGGCAAGCTAATACATTGTTTGTAATACTTTTCAGCGTTAGGTCGATCACCTTCTTTCCAGCCTAACTGCCTATAATACGGCATTAAATGACAAGGAATATAATGAATCTGCGCAAACACATCGTTGGTACGCAAATAATCGTATAATTCTTTCCTTTTAGGGACTTCAATAACATACAGATGATACGCATGTCCATCAACTTCACCGGACTGCCCTTTAATATTCGGATTAGTAGCAAAAGCCTTGTTATAGATCGAGGCTATTTCCTTTCGCCTTTCAAGTCCTTGCTCCGCTCGTTTCAACTGGCTATTACCTAATGCCGCCTGAAAATCAGTGATTCGATAATTATAACCCAGTATTTGCATTTCCATATACCATTGTGGGTATGAATCTTTTCCGCCTGCGAATTCGATCGAATTCTGATAAGAATCATCGTTTTTCACGATTCCATGCGTTCTCAACTGAAGTAACCTACGATATAAAGATTCATCGTTAGTTGTTATCATTCCACCCTCTCCCGAAGCAATGTGTTTGACCGGATGAAATGAAAAGATTGCCAAATCGGCAAAAACACCATTGCCACAAAGCTGTTTATTAGCTTTAGAATCAATAAAATATCCCCCTGGAGCATGACAGGCATCTTCAATAATCCACAAACCGAACTCATCGGCTAGCATTCTAAATGCCTCTAAATCTACTGGCCTGCCTGCAAAATCAACAGGAATTATTCCAGTATACGTACCCCTTGGAGCGGCTTCAAGCAATTCCCTTACGGAATTAATATCCAATAAATAGGTTTTTGGATCTATATCAGCAAAAATAACATCTCCGCCACAATAACGGATGCAATTCGCGGAGGCGGCAAAGGTAATAGGCGTAGTGATCACTTTTTGGCCTTCCTTAACATCCAAAGCCAAAGCACATAAATGTAGAGCTGCAGTTCCATTGGCTACCGCAACTGCATACTTTGCACCGACATATTTTGCAAAAGCTTCTTCAAATTCTAGGATTTTTGGTCCTTGCGTCAAAAAATCAGATTGCAAAGTTTCTATAACAACCTCGATATCTTCTTGTGTAATATGCTGTTTTCCGTATGGTATCGCCATAATTAAATATTATAATGTAAAACTTGGATCCACATGCTCAACGATTAAACTCCTCAAAGAATCAACCGTTTCCCAATCTGTATTTTCACCAGAATTATATTTAAAACCCAGTTCAACTTTCTCAGCGTTAAATGTTGAAATAAAATTAGATAAACTCCAATTTGTAACAGCAGGAAGTATAACATAGTATTTACCCAAATCATAGGTATTAAAGGAGTCAGACGGTGTTATCATTTCTTCATGTATCTTTTCCCCCGGTCGAATGCCAACCACCTTATGCTCACATTCCGGACCTATTGCCTCAGCAACGTCCATAATCTTATAAGATGATATTTTAGGCACAAAGATTTCTCCTCCCCATGCCGTAAAAAGTGCATGCATGACCATATCGACACCACCACTAAGTGATATATTAAACCTCGTCATATTTGCATCTGTAATAGGCAAAATACCTTCTTGTTTCTTATTGATAAAAAAGGGAATTACAGAACCATTAGACCCCATAACGTTACCATATCTAACCACAGAAAACCGGATTGGATTATTTCCTTTGATATTATTTGCAGCAACAAATAATTTATCTGAAGCTAGTTTTGTTGCACCATATAAGTTAATAGGAGCACACGCTTTATCAGTAGATAGCGCTACTACACGCTCAACTTCTGTCTCCAGGCAGGCATCAATTACATTTTGAGCACCATGAATGTTCGTTTTGACACATTCATCTGGATTATATTCAGCAATGTGCACATGCTTCATTGCTGCTGCGTGTATTACATAATTAATCCCTTTCATCGCACGCACAAGTCTACTTTTATCTCGCACATCCCCTATAAAAAAACGTACTTGCGGGTATAGCGATTCTGGAAATTCTTGAGCCATTTGAAATTGCTTTTGCTCATCTCGGGAAAAAATCACCAATCTTTTTACTTCTGGATATTGTTGCAAGATGTGTTTCGTTAATGCTTTGCCAAGAGATCCAGTTCCTCCTGTAATTAGTACTGATTTATTTGCTAAATTCATGGTTATTTCATTCATTACGAATTATTCTGTTATTTGATAATCCCTTTAAATAAAAGGGCTAACCCTGCTATAAATGCGCCTACAATAAAGGCTATTACAGCAGCTTTAAGCGAAGATATCTTGTCGTTTTCTAAGGGCAATCTCGGTTCATCCACAATCTGAATCAGAGGAGAATCCTTTAAAAGATTCATTTTCGACATTTCTAAATGTTGAACCAATTGGCCTAAGATGGCTTTATTTGTCTCTGCAGAAAATTGAGATCGCTGAACTGGAGCAGTTCTCTGGGCCTGCCTAGTGGGGTTCAAGTTGGGGGTCTGGTCGACTGTAATTGCAGCTGATGAAATTGCACCGTTCATCACCGATCGAACAGAATCTACCTTATTCTGTAAAATTTTAACTGTCTCAAGAGACTTTTTGGTTTTTGTCCGGACATAAAAATCATTCACTTGGTCGACTAATGAGATATTCAATTCCTGCGCAAAAGATTCATCATCTGATCTTACCGCAATTTTTAATAGAGACAATTTCTTATCTAACTTTCCAACGTCAAGTGCATTCCGCTTAATATCGGATACTATAGCAGTAACAACGCTATCCCTTTTTCTTTGTAATAGTTTATCCGGTTGTGTTATATTATTATAATTTATTTTTAGAAGATCGGGCGAATTTTTTATCCAATTTTCTTTAATATGTTCCTGATTGAGGTATTGATCCAGAAGTGTTTTGTGAGATTCTGTACTTGTTTTTTGAAGTAAAGCAGCCTCAATCATTTTTTGGGATTTATACAATTCCAAAAGATTGTCTCCTTGAAAAATACCGTTTCCCCCACCCTGTAAGTCTATCCCTACCATCGCTGCAACACCGGCATATTGTCCTAATCCACCTCCTTGTTCTCCAGTCTCTAGTACGAATGTGGTTGTCGCGGTGTAAGTAGTTTTTTTGTTTTTAGCAAATAAAAAACCAGCTGCCCCACCAATGATCCCCGTTATTACCAAGATATACCATTTAGATATTAGATATTTAAATGGTTTCTTTAACTTGAAAACCAGCTCCTTAATTGAAATTTCGTCAGAAGCTACTCTTTCACTATGATTACCTTTTTGGTTCATTTTATTAACGTAATAAAGAAACTATAATAGCCGCCAAAGAAGCAATACCTGTTCCTAATCCAACCCAGCCTTGCGCACTCATACGTTCTCTCGGAGCCCGTTTAGGCACGACAATCTCAGCCCCTGGTTTAACTTCTGGATACCCCCCATCTTTGCCTTTTACAGCACCATTTGCATATTGAACGAATACACGCTTTTTCAAGGCATTGTCGGTAAACCCTCCTGCCTGGTTGACATAGTACTTTAAGCTCTTGCCTTTGACATACACAACGTTGTTTGGATTCAAGACCTCACCAACAACTTTCACGGTCTCTAGCTCTTTTGGCACGGTGATAATATCGCCGTCTAGAACGAGAAGGTCACCCTTTTCATAAGGCTTTTCTAAAATTTTATCTAATTCAATACCTACTAGGTCACTCGGCTCGATATCTGATGTGGACACTCCAGTTTGGGAAACCTTTGCTAAAGCTGCACTTTTTGCTTTGGAATCATCATTATTCTTGTCAGGATCTTTATCTAGGCTAGCATCTTTTTTATTACCATCTTCATCGAGGTCGTATTTTTCCAATTCTTTCTTCAACCGCTCCTTTTCTTTCTTCTCTTGTTCTTTCAATTTAGACATACCGGTACGTTTCAGGGAAGCTCCTTCGGTATAAGCATAGGGTGTAAGCCCTCCCGCACGTTTAATAATATCCGAAATACGTTCATCTTCACGTGCAATCGTATAGAAACCGGGATATAGTACCTCACCTTCGATTTTGACCTGACGTTGTGTTCGGAAACCCGCATCGCCTAATATGGAAATAACATCATAAGGTTGTAATGTCATATTGGGATCTGTGAGCACACCATCTTTAATATCCACCAAAATTGTTTTGGAAGATCGATGATCAGTAACCTCTTGGTTCTGAATACGACGGGCAATTTCTACACGGGCATTTTTTGCAGTTTCGGTAAGCCCCCCTGCCTTCTGAATAACATCACCTAAAGTTGTGTTGCTCGCAAAAGGGAATTCCCCGGGAAATCGTACCTCGCCTTGAACAGTGAATTTATATTCGTCCCTTAAATCAAAGATGGACGAAATCTCAATCTTATCTTCTCGTTTTAATGGAATATCGGTTGCAGTTCCAGCAAGGACATCGCGTACATTGAAATTGATCAATTCGGAGGTATTATCTGCTTTAAGACGATTGATGATGCCGCGTTCCAAGAAGGCGTCCTCACGAACGCCATCGGCCATCTCCAGCACTTGTCTTAACGTCATACCTGGCTCCAAACCAAATATGCCGGGACGAAATACGGCCCCTAATACACTGATACGGTTGGCAAAACGATCCAAAATAGGTTCTACAATATATTGATCGCCACTTTTGGGCGTGTAGTTTGCAAATTGGTCGGCGTAAATATCTTGTACACTGCGCTCACGTCCTGTAGTCTGTAAAACTTTAACCTTTGCACTATAGGCATTTTCGGTAAAATCGCCTGCATAACGCAAGATATCGGAAAGGGATTCTCCGGGTACGGTCTCAAAAATGGCGGGACGCTTCACTTCGCCCTCAAATTGTACTCTGGCTCCGTAAACCGGGATATGAATGATATCTTGATCTTGTAAACGGATATTACCTTGTTGTATGCCATTCGCCAAGAAATCATAGACATCAATCGTGCTCACCACACGATTACCACGAATCACCTGAATTTTACGATAAGTTCCGTTTTTATTCGGTCCGCCAGAGGCATACAATGCATTGAATACAGTCGCCAAGGAAGGCAGGCTGTAAGTTCCCGGCTTAGTAACAGCCCCTGTCAAGGTCACACGAATGGTGCGAATATTACCGATGTTGACGCTCACTTGGGTTCTTCCGGAGCGTAACGCTGGATAAGTCCCGCTCAAACGTTGCTCAATCTTACTTTTTGCCGCAGCAATGGATAATCCGGCCACATTGATCTGACCCACATATTCTACTTTAATTGTTCCATCGGGACTTACTGGAAGCTGATAAGAGGCTTCATTATCGCCTGTAATATCTAACAGAATCTCATCGTCTGGACCGATAATATAGGAGCTCGGTGTAGCCATACGCAGATTGGGCTCGAAGGTGATGGCATTATTCTTAAAGAGGTCTGAGCCAAAGATCTTGAGCTTGCCTTCTTCATTTTCCATCGAATCTCTTCTATTGGTCTGCTTATTTTGCAAAGAATCTGCATGGGAGTAACCATCTACCTGACGGCCATTGCTGCGCGTATTGCGCGATTGGCTGGAAGATACTTGTGACGGATTTGGCTGCTGCTTTTTACGTTTGATATTCGCCAGACGTTCTTTTAATTTTTGAACCTCGACAGCTGAAACGCCCTGCGCACGTGCAAAGCCATCTAACTGACTTTCGTCGTAACCCATTAAAGCGGCCTGTTTGACATACTGTTCAATCTGTGCGTCACTTAGATTGTCTACTTTTATATTGGCAGGATTGGTCTGTGCGTGTACTGTACCCACAAATCCTGCTATGCATAACCATAATATTATTCTTTTCATCGACACTGCGGTATTTGCCGCAAAATTAGTAAAACTATTTAATTAAATGATTGAAATATTTCCTGAATCGGCTTTTTAACTGTAATTGATTCGTTATTCAACGAGACTTTGAAAAAGTCTATTGTAATAAACGTAAAAACTATTCCTTTCGCTACACAATAGTGTAGTGGAGCATCATCGTATTATTTTTTTTATTTAACGAAATAGTTAATCCAATAAGAAGGCTTATATTTGCGCATGCGCCAAATTATTTACACAAAAGCTATTCTTATTACGTTAGGATGTGGCCTATTGTCTTCTTGCCTAAAAAAAGATCTTTACCAAGGCAGTAAGACCGAAGATGGAAAAGAAGTATCACCTCCCGATAACGGCGAAAATGCAAACCGATACGTCTACCCCTTTGCTGAGGAAAAGACGGGACAAGAAGCGGAACTTATCATCGAGTTTCAACCGGGGCAGGAAATATCCCAAACGCCCACTGTAAGTATTCCGCCACTAAAATATAATAAGAGCTTATTGTTTATGCTCACACAGGACGACTGTAAGCAGTCGGCATTCAGCATGACCTGGGCAGCGATTAATGGCAAACCGATAGACCGCTCGGACATCAAACGGAAATATTATTTCGATATTGAGCACCTGGAAGCTGATGATATGCCACCAAACAGTTACCTGCTGGGCAAAACACTAGGCAGTACGGATGGCGTTGGCAATGAAGTCAGGTTCCATTTTACCACCACGCTGGCGCCGGAATGGGCCTTTATGAACGATCCAACAGTGGTAAAGAAAGGGTTTAAGGAAAATTTCTTCCGCTTTTATATGAAAGCTGGTCTACGGTGGAACAACGTGATCGAAATGATTAACGACGGTAATGCCATTGCTTTCCACGACCTCAATACCACCGCAGTCAACACTGTTGACTCGCTGATTAAGCATTTTGACCTTGCGCAACAAATCACTAAAAAACGGTTGAATGGGCGAAACATGAAATTTTTGGCCGAGCCAAATGGAAATAAATCGTACCTACAGGCGGCACTTGGCTTTCCGGCAATTCAGACCATGACGGCACAGACCGGTGCCGATAAGCTTATCCCGTATCAGGTCAATTCGTCCCTAAACCAAAAGACTTTGGCCCGGGTATTTGTCAATCGCGCGGCTGAGGTAGAAAAGCTGGTCAACGATGCTGTCGCAAAAGATATGGCTAACCGCGAGGCTGTCCATATTGGTGTGCACGAAACGGATCAGGACTGGGCGCAGCTTCTGCTCTGGCTCAATGATACCTATGGGAAAGACGGCAAGGACATCTTGTGGTTTCCTTCGCAAGAGGAGTATTACGAATACAATTATAACCGACAAAACAGCCTGATCAGCAGCCGTATCGACGGGAATAAGTTGATCGTGAACGTCAAATTACCAAATCAAGCGGATTTCTACTACCCTGCGCTAACATTAAATATCAGCGGATTAGACAAAAATAGCATCAAATCCATCTCGTCAAATGATGCTGTAACGGGGCTCACCTATGGCAATTTTGAAAAAGGCATCAGTGTTAATATAGACTGCCGCACATTTATACTGCAACATGCAACACACTATGTCGATCGCTATCTCGCTAAAAAATCTGCCGCAAACCTGTTAGATGCAAAGTATCATGTCCATGCGCTAAAAGATTCGGATGAAAAGAAGAAGCTGCTTCGCGCTCTGGGTATAGAGTAAAGAATCACAGCGGAAAGAGTGGACATTTATGGAACACCATGGAGCGGCAAGACGCCTTGTTATAAAAATGAACAACTGCCCTTACAAGGATTTGTTCGTCTGCAACAGGCTCCAATGAATGAGTTTGAGTGGCAAACGGGGCTTAAAGGCTTTATCGCGGTATTACCCAGCTGTACTTCTATCCGGTGGAACAAGGAATTATTTTCCAACATGAATACCATTTTGGAAAAGATTATCGCTCAGGTTCCTGTTGGTTACTTAAAATGCTTACCGGATGCTGCTGCGGCAGAGCTATGCCATTCTTATCTTTTTTCGAACGAATAAAAGGGACCTGATTCGTACCTGCTTCGGTCTTGCTTCGACCGCGGACAGACCTTGACCCAATAGGCAACAGACCTTGACCAGATCCCGAACAGGAATTATCTGGTCAGTACCTGCACAAAATTTCTATACGTATTCATCAGCCCCGAACGCGGTCCGAAGACAATACGAAGAACGTGCGAAGAAATGAAATAAAAAATCCCCCATTTGTCGACGAGACCTTTGGGGGATTTTTTTATAGCTTTTTTTGATTAACGTTTCTTGAACATGCCGCGCTCGGGACGGGGGGTGACCAGCCCTTGGCTAATGCTTCGGCGGCTTTTGCTGCTCACAGTACTTAATGCAGCCTTAGTTGTGATACCGGGCAAAGCATCATTCAATGCCGTAGCCAGCATCGTCTCCTTCTTATCACCAAAGTCGACAAAAACATAATCATCAACATTACTTTTATCGGGACTAAGTCCGTCCCAATAGTCTGATATCCCTTTGGAATTGCGCAGCATAAAGGATACTGGCCAAAAGGAGACTTTATTACGAATCACTTCTTCAAAAAATCCGACAGGCTTACCGTAGGTTCGGCTACCTGAAGCAATCACCTCGACGGTCAGATGTGGTTTGAGCACATTGATCAACATCTCTGCTGCCGAGGCAGTACCTTCGCTCACAAGAAAGTAAACCTTAGTCAGATTGAGGCTGCTGCTCCCACTGAAATAGGTATTTGCAAATTCTTTGCTGAGCTGTGCATCATTTTTGATGTAATCGTTTACATCATAGGTCAACATCAATCGCTTATCCGCACCGATGGTTCCAGCGATTTTATCGGCAACATAAACGGAGGATTCGACGTAACCTCCTCCATTATAACGCAGATCAACAATCAGGCTCTTAATACCTGCAGTTTGAAACTTCGTAAAGGCATCGTCCATATTCTTTTTGTTGGTCGCATTGCTGCCAATCTCTTCAAACGAAGACAGGGCCAAATAACCAACACTACTGCCATTGTAGGTGTAGACCTCATCTTTGTAAATTGGATTGATCGTATAACCATTGGCGTAAGTAAGATCTTCGCTCATCGTTGTCCCGTCCTGATGTTTAACCTGCAGTTTAAGTGTACCCGCGTCCAAGGCTGCATTCAGTTTATTCATCATTTTGTCCCGGGCACTTGCATCATTAATCGAACAACCAGTCGTCGTACAGGTAACAGCAATCGAGTAATCGGAATCGCCGTTGACAGCAGTAATAAAATCTGAACGTTTAAAACCTGCTTTTTGCGCAGGCGATCCGCCCTCGACAAAATAGATGATAGGCTGTGCTGTCTTTCCATCTTCAGTTCCCAATTGCACATAGATGCCATACCCGTCGTTCGTATCCATTTTAAGCCTACTGGAAGCTGTTGTTCCGGTATTATAACCATCTAGCCCCAACATATAGGAAAACCGGTCCAATACACCACCTGAATAAGAAGCATGTGCTGGGGTCATTTTCTTCAATGCGTCAAGCACCAAATCTGCTGAGCCATATTTATCGGTGAATTGAGAAGGATCACTGGTATAATCAGGAATGGATTTTTCCCAAAGTGAATACAACTTATAATATTTATAGATATCATCCTTGATCAGCTGCGCTTCGGTACGCTCCACTGGTTCCGGCTCGGGCTCGGGTTTAGGATTATCCTTTTTGCAAGAGAAGACAAAAAGTCCAGTTAGTGCTAGGATAGCCAAACGTCCTGTTTGTTTTAATGGCGCTACGTTCATAGTTGAAACATTTGTAAAACAAACATAATTAATTTACTCCGATCCACAATAAAAAAAACACGCTGACCATGGGGAGTGCCAGCGTGTTTACTACCTATTGAAAAACGTTAGGAGAACAAGCAAAGGCATAAGATAGTTTTAACAAAATCAAAAAATACCCGCCAAGCCCGTTTTTTATAACATATTGATTTAATACTTATATTTCTCTTTCCATTTGTCCCGTAAACTCTGTCTCAATTTTTCCTCCTGTGAATTTTGCCCAGGCTCATACAATTTGACACCACTAATTTCTTTGGGCAGAAATTCCTGAACGACAAAGTTTCCCGGATAGGCATGTGCATATTTGTATTCGGCCCCATAATTTAAGTCTTTCATCAATTTGGTCGGCGCATTACGGATATGCAGCGGTACAGACAGATCACCAGTTTGTTTTACCAAGGCCTGCGCTTTATTGATTGCTTCATAGGAAGCGTTGCTTTTAACAGAAGTCGCCAAATAGATAACCGTTTGCGAAAGAATGATACGTGATTCGGGCCACCCAATAACATTGACAGCCTGAAAGCAATTGTTCGCCAACAACAAGGCATTCGGATTGGCATTGCCAATATCTTCAGAAGCTAAAATCAACAACCTCCGTGCAATAAAGGATGGATCCTCCCCGCCTTCGATCATCCGTGCAAGCCAATAGACCGCGGCATTCGGATCAGACCCCCGGATTGATTTAATAAAGGCCGAAATTATATCGTAATGCTGCTCCCCCGCTTTATCATAAATGGCCATATTTTGCTGTACCTGCTTCAAAACAAAAGCATTTGTAATTGGCTCTTTGTGTAGTACAGCAGCATTCACAACCAATTCGATAACATTCAACAATTTACGTGCATCGCCACCGGACAACCGCAACAAGGCCTCATATTCTTCGACAACAATCGCTTGTTTCTGTAAATATTCATCTTCATGTAATGCTTTTTGAATTAATCCAATCAGATCTTGTTCCGAAAGATGTTCCAATACATACACTTGGCAACGCGAGAGCAAAGCGGAGATGACCTCGAACGATGGGTTTTCTGTTGTTGCACCAATAAGTGTCACCAATCCGCGCTCAACAGCTCCTAACAGGGAATCCTGCTGCGACTTGGAAAAACGGTGAATCTCATCAATAAATAAAATGGGTTGATCTTGGTTGAAGTTCATCAGCCGTTCGGCTTTTTCGATGACTTCACGAATATCTTTCACCCCTGCTTGAATCGCACTTAATGAAAAGAAAGGCCGGTCGAGCGCTCTTGCGATCAGCAAGGCCAAACTTGTTTTTCCGACCCCGGGAGGTCCCCACAGAATCATGGATGGAATATTTTTTTGCTGGATCGCATGATAGAGTACCGCATCTGGGCCCACAATATGTTGTTGTCCCACATAATCACTCAATTGCCGCGGTCTAAGTCGTTCTGCTAATGGAATTCGTGTCGCCATAACACAAAGTTAAAAATTAAACGGCACAGCAACTAAATATTTTAGCTTTATTCATCCAAACTCTGCTATTATGAGTTCTGCAAAGCGATAAGCATCAAGCTTTCATAAGCATAGTTTTGAGGGTCATCATTCGCCGTTCGATATTACTTTAACATTTTTTCACACAATTTTTCGTCATATTTGCGCTATGATATATGTAAATTGCTTTTGGCAGCGCATAACCGACCGTACAGGTTTATCGAATGAAGGAGTAGATTGCTCAAATATGTCCTTTAGCTAAATTTATGTAGACGTTAATAATAACGTAATATTTTATGAGAATGACAAAATACTGGATTGCTATAGTTACCGCTTTGACTGCATTCACGAATATACCATGTCAGGTAATCGCACAGGATGCCGCCAAAGATTATACTGGCGCAATAAAACAATACGATGCTTCCTTTAAAGGTATCGGTCCAGAGGTCTACTTTTTACCACCTCCAAAAACGGCCAATGAAATACTAGCAGAGAATTATGCAGACAAGAAGTCGTTCAGCAAAGAAATTGCCAGGCAGCTCCTGCTCCAGCGACTGTTATTGCAACTGCGGAGCACAAATAACGTGGGCCATTTTCAATATTTGATGAACCCCATGCCTACTGCGGCAAAGAGCTGGGATAGTGCTATAGAGACACAAACAAAAGCTGAAAACTGGATTGCGGGCTATGCGCTTGCCAATGAAGCAGCCTTATTTTCAATTAAAAATAACGATAGCAGCAACGCCTCAAAATTTCTATATCAGGCGCTTTCCTTGGCAAATCGTACCGATAACAGAGATGATATTGCTACCATTAATATGAACATCAGCAATTTCCAGCTGTATCGTGGAGACTTTGTACGTGCTGAAGAGAGCGCACAAAATTACCATACCTATGCCATGAAGAGCAAAAGCTATGCAGACCAAGCCAACGCCTGGCTTTTAATTGCTATGGCACGAGCCGGTCAGGGAAACTATAAAACTGCCGAAAACAATATTATCCGCAGTGCGATCCCTTTGCTCAATAAGGCCAAAGCCTATGAGGGGAAGATTTTCGCATGGGAAATGCTTGCTGAAATTTATTTTAAGCAAAATAAATTTACCGAGGCTCAGTGGTTTCTGCTACAGGCCCGCGACTTGGCCAATGCAAAAAAACTAAGTAGCGAGCTCGCTGAAATCGAATACTTGTTGGCCTCATCCAAGCAAAAAGATGGTAATTATAAGGTGGCGATCAAAGAATTTGTGCAAGCGGCAGAACTCGCTTCAGATGAAAATAATAAACAACTGTCGCTGGCTATATTGGACAAACTTGGCGAGGTATATCTTGTGCTAAAAGATTATCCATCTGCTGATCAGACCTACAAAGCCTATACGCAGTTGAAAAATGAATTGTACAATTGAAACATTTAAAACAATCTACCCCTTCTAGTGGTCTTTTGAAAGAGCCGTCTACAAAGACATTTTAAGCTTTTTGTAAATATTGAAGGATAAATCAAATAAATTTTTAGATTCTGCGATAATGTGCTACGAATTTCACTAAATTTAGCACGCTTATCAATAAGAGCTGAATATTTTTTAAATAAAAATGATTATTAAAACCGTCGAAAATATGTTTAGGAAACTCATATTTGCACTTTTTGTTGTATCCATTGTTTCTTGTGGTTCAAAACCACGGGTAGCACTTCCTGATGATGGAGGGCTTAAACCAAGCACACAACATCAAATTATCGCTAAAGAAGTCTCTGGATTATTGGAAAATGCGAGCTACAAAAAGGTCAAAATGAATGATTCGATATCGGGCATCATATACGATAATCTGATCAAAAGTTTGGATCAAGGAAAAAATTATTTGCTTCAAGCGGATGTTGATGAATTTCAAGCGTACAGAAACAATCTTGCGCAGGATATCAAAAATGGAGATCTTTCTGCGGCATTCCATATTTTTAATGTCTATTCGAAGAGATACCTGGACAGAATGCAATATGCGCTTTCAGAAATTGACAAGAAACAGGATTATACGAAGGATGAGTATTACCAACCTAATCGTGAAAAACTGGGCTGGTTTAAAACTGCAGATGAAGCCAACGACCAATGGCGTAAACGCGTAAAATACGACCTACTGAACTTAGAAACTGCCAGTGGTAAATCGACCGACAGTGCGCGAACCAAACAGGTAGAAACATTAAAAAAACGCTACGTCAATTTGATCTCTCAGGCCAAAAAAACCAACGCAAACGATGCTTTTCAGGTGGTCATGCAAGCATTGACCGATGCTGTTGACCCACATACGTCCTATTTTAACCCATCCTTTGCCCAGGCGTTTAATGAGGGAATGGCCAATACGTTTGAAGGGATCGGTGCAAGATTATCGATCGATAATGAAGCGGTAAGCATCTTTGAAATTATCCCCGGTGGACCAATATTCAAAGACAAGAGCATTCATGTCAATGATAAAATCATCGCTGTAGCCCAAGGAAAAGATGGTGAATTCGAAGACATTATTGGCTGGAGACTTGATGCAGCCGTAGCAAAAATCAAAGGTCCAAAAGGAACCATTGTCCGCCTGAAAATTATACCTGCTGGTCAGCCCATGAACTCTCATCCGCGCATTGTATCTTTAGTACGTGAGAAAATCGTTGTTGAAGAAGAGTCTGCGAAAAAAGAAATTACGAGCGTTAAAGGATCAGACGGAAAAACGTACAAAGTGGGTATCATCAATATTCCGAAGTTCTACATGGATTTTGAAGCTTACAGAAGACGCGATCCAAACTATAAGAGCACAACGAGAGACGTTAGGTTAATCTTAGACACCTTGAAACAAGAAAAAGTAGATGCTGTGGTTATCGATTTGCGATTCAATGGTGGCGGTTCCTTACCGGAAGCCATTGATTTAACCGGTTTATTTATCGACAAAGGTCCAGTTGTACAAGTAAGAGACACAAAAAATAACATCGATGTCGAAGAAGATAAAAACGCGGGTGTATCCTGGGATGGTCCATTGGGCATCATGATCAACCGCTTCTCGGCTTCGGCTTCTGAAATCTTTGCCGGTGCTATTCAAGATTATGGAAGAGGTATTATCTTGGGATCTCAAAGTTATGGTAAAGGAACAGTGCAATCGGCAATCGACATGTCACGCGTTATTAGCCCAACCAGCCGCTTATTGCTAAAAGCCTCAGGTGAAAAAGATCCGGACACCCCAGAAGGTGCTCCTCAATATGGCCAGATCAATATCACACTAGGTAAATTCTATCGTGTAAACGGTAGTAGTACACAACATAAAGGGGTTACACCAGATATCGCATTCCCTTCACAGTTCTCCGCAGAAAAATTTGGAGAGAGCTCAGAAAAATCAGCACTCCCTTGGGATCAGATCCAATCGAGCAACTTCAAAAAAGTAGCTGATCTAAGTGCTGTTGACAAAAAGTTAGAAGCAATGCATGAGGCACGCATTAAAAACTCATTGGAATATAAGTATCTGAAAGAGGATATTGAAGAAGCTCAAAAAGATGAGGATGTTAAAATTCCATTGGAACTCAACAAATTCAAAAAAGAGAAAGATGACAACCTCAAGAAAAATAGAGATCGCATCAACGCTTTATTGAAATTGCAGGGTAAACCAGCTTGGGAGGAAGGTAAGTCCCAACCTAAAATCGATCTTGACTTTGTGAAAGATGAAAGTGCCAAAGTGATGACCGATTATATCATCAACTTTGGAACAAAAAAACCGTTGTAATTTCAACGTTTCAAAAGCTAGAAAATGAAAGGCAACCGTAACTGCGGTTGCTTTTTTTTTAATATTAAATTCACGTTTTCTTTGTAACTTATCGCTACATTCATTGTTTTAGTAATATACCGGTACTGCTTAAAGTCCGAATGATTCCCATAGCTCATACGCTAAAGATTTTGCAGGACAGGATGCACCAACCAGGTTATAGAAGTTAAACGTATAAAAAAGAACATCATGAAACGTATCCTCCTGTTAACTGACTTTTCAGAAAATGCTCTTCTGGCAGCACAACAAGTAGCCCTATGTACAGAAGCCTGGAAAACGCAAAAGGTTATTATCTACCATACGTACAACAGTGTTACCATTGTCAATAACGAACCTATAGTCATTGTTAATGATGAGGTAAAAGAGGCCAAAGAGAAAGAACTGACAGCATGGTTTGACCAAATTAGATTATTGTTCCCTCCACAAGTGGAACTAACACATCAGATGGAAGATGTTGATCTGCCATTGGGAGTCAATGACATGTGTAAATCGCACGACATTGACCTTGTCGCATTGGGTATCACCGGACAAACAGGTTTTGCTAAGATCTTGGTCGGAAGTAATGCTATTACACTGATGGACATCTGCATTAAGCCCATGCTTATCGTTTCCCATAAGGTAAATCCTGCCGTCCCCAAAAATGTGTTGGCTACAACCGATCTGAAGGAGGTAGACAGAAAGCTGGATTTATTCAATTTAGATCAGGTGTTAGATACGTTCAATGCACAATTGTATGTGTTGAATGTTGCTAAAAAAGAAGGTTCAGCCGCAGACTTGGCACAGGAATTAAAGCACCTCCATGAACGCCTAGATAAATATCATCCGATTTATGACTATATCAGCCATGATGATATTGCACTAGGTATTGAAGAATATGCAAAAGAGAAACATATTGATCTCATACTTTCATTCCATAAAAAGCAAGGACTATTAGCGAGCCTATTCAAAACAAGCATTTCTAAAAAAATAGCCTGGAATGGCTCGGCCAACTTACTGGTTATTCCCATGGATAGATCGTAGAAATCTGTGCTTTGTACATATCCACAGCGATGGACTCCTTGTCCAATAGAAACAAATTATACGACAAAAACGCCGCAATGTATGCTAAATTGCGGCGTTTTTGTCGTATCGTTGTTCCTCCGGGAAATCTCTTCCCGAGAAATCTCTTATTTCTTGTCAACCGAATGTTTACCCGGCCCAATAAGGATAAGTCCTAAAAACACAAAGCAAAGCTCAATCGCATGTGATGCACCAGCGATACCATCTCCTTTAGAAAGATGCATTAATCCAGCGATGACCATCGTAAATGCAAGCAATAATGCCGCTGGTCGGAAAAAGAGCCCCAGCAGTAAAAATAGCCCCCCAACAGTTTCGGTAGCAGCTGCCATAAAGCCCCAAAAAGTAGGCATAAAATGAATACCAATATTACCCATTGATTTTCCGACACCTGCCCAGAGCTCAGGACCGCCCTGCAATTTGGGCAGACCATGCATGATCATCATCACCCCAAGTCCAACACGCAAGACCAAAAGTCCCGTATCCCTATATTTACCCAATGAATTCCAAATTGCCATAAAAAACGTTTAATTTATTAAAACTTGAATTACCGATCTCCCTAAATTAATGAAATTATTTAAATTGAACAGCTCACCGTACTCACCATAATAAATAAAGCTATTGCATTTATAATACTTAATGCGTAATTTGATGACGATAGACCCGATTATAATGCTTTGGAACGGCTAAGACAGCGTAAAAGACCTTAGCCACGGATTATGGATCAACAAATAACTAAAGGATGAAAAACCTACTCTTGTTAACAGACTTTTCGGACAATGCCTATGCTGCTGCTCGATATGCCGCACAATTAGCTCAACTTTGGGGCATTGAAAAGGTTGTCCTATACCACACATACGAAGTAATCCCTACCGTAGGTACTGAACCTGTTGTCATCAGTAATTCAGAAATCTTGGAAGAAAAACAAAAGGACCTTAATACCTGGCAACAGGAACTGATGTTGCTTTTTCCTGAGGGCATTGCCTGGAAATCAGTTCTTGAAGAATATGAACTGAGCTATGGCGTAAATCGTACCTGTGCTGAGGAGGACATTGACCTTGTTATCGTCGGAACTGCAGGTAAAAGCGGCCTAAAGAAACTGCTTCTTGGAAGCAATACCCTCAAGCTGATCGAAAATTGTCACACACCATTACTGGTGGTCCCCGCACGGGCAGAGTTTAGGGTACCCAAAAAGATGTTGATCGCCACCAATCTCAAAGAAGTCAAACTAAAATTAAACCGTCTCCTGGTGAATGCGTCGGAAGTATTACGTAAAAGTGAGGTCTATGTCGTACATGTGACTAAAGAAGATCCTGCAAATAAAGCGGTAAATGCCGAAATAACGATCATGCAGGACTTATTGGCTCCTTATCATCCCATCTATAGCTATATCCTCCATGCGGACATTGCTTCAGGGATCAACCAATACATCAATGAAAACCATATCGACATGATGGTCACTTTCCATCGGGACAAGGGTCTATTAAGCCGAATTTTCAATACGAGTATTGCGCAAAAAATGGCCTGGAAGAGTCAGGCTGCCATGATGGTCATTCCGGTACACTCAGGTTAATCAAGATATATGATCGGGCAGAATTCTGTTCAGCGGCTTACAAATAAGTTAACTGAACAGAATTCTCCGTGGTTTTCAGCGCTACCTTTCGCCCCAATACAAGGGCATGATTGTCATCAATATGCCCTGCTGGATAAGCAAATGCTACGGGGAAATCGTACTCTTTGACTTTATCCCATACAATTTCCGCTACACTTTGCCCAAAAGCTGGATCGTTGTCTTTCATGGCAGAGAAGCCACCGACAATCAGACCATTTAATTTTTTTAGTTTTCCAGCACGTTTCAATGCCCAGAGCATTCTGTCTATGGAATAATAAGCCTCACCTACATCTTCAATAAATAATATTTTATTCTTGTAATTGACATCCGAATCGGACGCAAGTACAGACAGTAAGATCGCCAGATTTCCACCCACCAGTTTTCCTTCTCCCTCGCCTGCACGATTGGGGAATAGGGCTTGCTCATAGGCAAAGTCCATACGATGACCGAACAATGCATTTTGTAAGGTTGCTAAAGAAGCTTTAGTCCCCGTTTCGAAAGACTTGGGCATCTGTCCATGTATGGTCGCAATTTTATAGTTCCGTTGAATATGGCTATGCAATACGGTTATATCACTAAAACCCACCAACCACTTGGGATTTTTTTCAAAGTTTGAAAAATCGATTTCGTCGACAATACGAACACAGCCGTAACCTCCACGCGCCGCAAAAACAGCTTTAATCGACGGGTCATCCAGCGCCCACTGCAGATCGGCGGTGCGTAAATTGTCATCTCCGGCAAACTGATGAAACGATGCCCCAACAGTCTTACCAATGACAACCTCCAGCCCCCAACTCTCTAATGTTTTTATGCCAACATCAATAGATCCACGTATAAAACTCGCAGGACAAACAATAGCGACTTTATCGCCTTCTTTCAGAAAATCAGGAATTTTGGACATATTTTTTTATCGCTAATGATCAAACAAAACCTTCATGGCTTCGAAGACACCAACCGCTATGCAAGCGAACTGAAGAATCTTTCTGGCCAATAACATCAAACACTTTCAAAAAAAAGGACCTCTACATTGCAAAGTCCGATTAGAAATATACTTGATATATGGTGCTTATATGTACAAATAAACGTAAATTTATCTAAGTTTTCTACCGCTATGTTGAATAATATTTCTACGATAACAAGAGGTTAAATAGCAGCGTATTTTAATCAAGTTGCCGTAATCGTAGAAATTAGCCAAAACAAGAATTCAAGAATAAATTGTTAGATATGGCACGCATTTATATTGCATATAAACAGCAATTTATCTAAGTTTGCCAAAGGAAACAAGTACACACTTTAATATACTTTCAAGCATTGAGTATTCTAGATAAAAAACGTTATACCATCACATCGGCATTACCTTATGCCAATGGTCCTTTACATATTGGACACCTTGCCGGAGCTTATATCCCAGGGGATATCTTTGTCCGTTATCTGCGTCTAAATCAAAAAGATGTAGTCTATGTATGTGGTTCAGATGAGCATGGTGCGGCGATTACCATCCGTGCAAAAAAAGAGGGCATCACCCCACAGCAGATCATTGACAAATACAATAAACAAATCAAAGAAAGCTTTGAAGAGTTTGGTATCTCTTTCGATATCTATCACCGTACATCGGAGCCTATACATCACCAGTTATCGCAGGATTTCTTCTTGAACCTTTACAACAAAGGTGAATTTGTCGAGAAATTTTCGGAGCAGTATTACGATGAGGAATACCATCAGTTTTTGGCTGACCGCTATATTACGGGAACTTGTCCAAATTGTAAGTCTGAAGGCGCCTATGGGGACCAATGTGAAAAATGTGGGACATCACTTAGCCCAACAGATCTGATCAACCCAATTTCAACATTGAGCGGAAAAACGCCAGTTTTGAAAGAAACGAAACATTGGTATCTACCTTTGGATAAATACCAGCCTTGGCTTGAAAAATGGCTGATCGAAGGAAAGAAAAATATCCTGAAGTCCAACGTTTTTGGCCAATGTCAATCTTGGCTTAAATCCGGTTTACAGCCGCGTTCAATGACAAGAGATCTGGATTGGGGCGTCGATGTACCTTTGGCTGAAGCAGCGGGTAAAAAACTATATGTTTGGTTAGATGCGCCTATCGGTTATATCTCAGCAACAAAACAGTGGGCTTTAGACCATGGTAAAAACTGGGAAGACTATTGGAAAACCCATGAAAACCCAGCAGACGATTCTACGCTGATCCATTTTATTGGAAAAGATAATATTGTTTTCCACTGTATTATTTTCCCGGCGATTCTTCATGCACACGGCGACTATATTTTACCAGAAAATATTCCCGCCAACGAATTCCTTAACCTGGAGGGCGATAAGCTGTCCACGTCCAGAAACCATGCGGTTTGGTTACATGAATACCTACAGGAATTTCCTGATAAGCAGGATGAATTGCGCTATGTATTGACAGCCATATTACCGGAAACTTCGGATGCCGAGTTTACCTGGAAAGATTTCCAAGCTCGGATCAACAATGAGCTCGTTGCTATTTTTGGAAACTTTGTCAACCGTGTCTTGGTACTTTCTCACAAATATTTTGATGGCAAGGTATTGAACGGTTCGCCACTAACAGCTGTAGACCAAGCGGTACTGGATGAATTAAAAACATACCCTACTTCGATCAAATCGTCTTTGGAGCAATTCCGCTTCCGTGAGGCATTGGCAGAATTTATGAATGTCGCTCGTCTCGGCAATAAATACCTTGCCGATGAAGAGCCATGGAAAATCATTAAAACAGATGAGGAACGTGTCAAAACAATCCTAAATGTAGCGGCACAGATCGTTGCCAATCTTGCCGTTCTTGCACAGCCCTTTTTACCGAAAACAGCGATCAAATTATTTGAAATGCTTAATTTCCCTCAAGGAAACTGGAACGACGCAGGTTCAGATGCTTTGATCAAAACTGGACACCAACTGGGTGAAGTGCAATTGTTATTTGACAAAATAACCGATGAACAAGTCGACTTCCAACTAAACAAACTTGCTGAAGCAAAAGCAAAAAATCTAGCTGATAATGCAAAAGTTGCTCCTGCGAAAGAAAACATCAGCTTCGATGATTTTGTTAAAATGGATATCCGCGTTGGAACTATTGCAGCTGCTGAAAAAGTTGCCAAAACCAAGAAATTGTTAAAATTGACGATAGACACCGGCTTAGATACACGCACAGTCGTTTCGGGTATCGCAGAGTTCTTCAGTCCTGAGGAAATCGTAGGCCGTCAGGTATCTATTTTGGTCAACCTTGAACCTCGTGAAATCAAAGGAATTATGTCACAAGGAATGATCCTGATGGCAGAAGATGCTGACGGTCGATTGGATTTTGTCAAACCGGATACAACAATTAAAGTAGGAAGTACGGTACGTTAATATAAAACCCGCATTTCTTTTATACAAAAAGCCTGTTCGTATGAACAGGCTTTTTTATCATCTCGACGGGACAAGAACGGTATAAGATTATCCCCTAAAAGAGTATACTCTGCAGTCGTTTTTTAAAGGCCTTCTCATCCATATAGTCATAGACGGTATCTTTCAGCTTCTTTATGATCTCCGCTCTGGATTCCGCAACGACCTTTTTCTTTTTGGTCAGCACATTGGAAAATGCTGTATTGGTAATCTCCACCTTTGTGGCAAACATATTGACATTCATGCTCGGGATAGATATCCCCATTACCAGACCTGGGAGCCCATGGATAAGCTCTGGACCACCCGAGATAGGAATTTGTCCCGCAAAAAAAGCTACTACATAGACCGAATCTTGAATAATTCCATTGGCTCTCCGACAATCATATCCCGCAATATTTCGGTATTCATCCGTATATTTCCATTTAACCGCAGGCAAAGAATCTTTGAGCAACAACTGCTCATCTCCAAAAGGGAGCAACTTTGAAAACTCCTGATTCTGGAAATTAATATAGGTTTTTGAATCGGGAAGAATAGAATTATAGTAAGTCACATTACGATAATTCGCAGGATAATCCTCCTGCACGGTTTCAAACAGGGTTTCATTATCGTAAAATTTCAAAATATGGTGGGTCACCACCTCAGTGGGCCCATTTTTCACGGCATTATCGACCATCAGCTTATCCCAGGTATCTAAATCGGGCTTGCTGAGATAATTACGCTTTAAGAAATTCTGCACATGGAACTTCCGTTCATAGGTGACCGTTCCGCTGCTCGGAAAATAAGCATGTTGTGCATGGGCTGTACCCGCGCACAGCAATAATACCCAAACCATCAACTTGATATACTTACTCATTTGGCATCTCCTTTCATTGTTGTAAAATTGTAGATTACTTTTAGCATTCCATACCGGCGCAATACGTCGTTGCTGGTCTGGATAAATGAAGTTCCATTCTGATAACGATACACTCCATTATTTTTGTTCAAAATATCATTGACAAATACCTGTACCTCCAAGGACTTATCTTTCAATAATTTCTTGGAAACATAACCATTCATATTAATGATATTAATGGATTCAAGCGTTTTTGTAGCGGCCTGATAATTCTGGTTTGTCGACAGGGAAATTTTAAAGTCTTTTGGTAAATAATAGGTAATCTCCGAGAACGTCCTGAATTTAAAAGTCGTCCGGTTCAACTCAGGCTGCAGATAGGAATTCATCTGCTCCGCACCAGGACTCATGGAGATGTAAAAATCCATCTTATTTGCTTTATATCGGCTAAAACCAATACTTGGTGCTACACTCCATGTCTGATTTCTATTGAGCTTTGGCTCTTCATTGAAGGAGGATAAGTAGCTAAATTGGCTGTTATACTGCGCATTCATGCCAAGATTCATTTTTAATCCCCATTTTTTCTTCAATACAAAACTGTATCCTCCACCACCATACATACGCCAATTGTCTTTATCAATATTGACGTAGGAAATTTGCTGCGTACCTTTATCTAGATCATAGCGCACGCTATTGTTGATACTTTTCTTTCCTTGATCTGCACTCACATAAAAATAGATACTCTGATCCTTTAACTGCTTGTAGTTATTGAAATTAACTGAATAGGAGTTATCAAAGCCAGCTTTCAGATCTGGATTATCCAAATACTCGACGAGTGGCTGGGAATTTTGTTTCAACGGCTCTATTTGCGTCAACGAAGGTTGGCTCGTGCGGCCGCTGTAGCGGAAGCTTACATTTTTGCTTTTCGAGATTTTGTAGTTGATGGAAAGATTTGGAGCAACAGATGTCTGGTTCCGCTGCAGTATTGTATTCAGGTTGTTATAGGTTCTCTTGACCTGCTCAAAATCAACTCGATTGCTCAAATTTACTGTTAATGTATTCGACTTGTAATTCAAGGAGGCGTTGACACCATTTTTTAAACTGTTAAAATCAAAATCGTTGAGCAGGTTTTGGTCCAATACCGTATATTTTCCTGTAGCCGGATCTTTATCAAATGACTGATTGAGTGTTTCCGATTTATTTTGATTGAATGCATAACCTATTGCAGCGGTCAGCCTTTTAGAAAGCGGCTCCGAATAGGTTACTGAAGCACCGTAGGTATTATTCGCCAGCTTATCATTTTTATATTGATCGATCAAGGTTGTATCTCCGGAACTTTGGAAGAAGTTTTCCGAAAAATACTGTGTTTTGTTGCGATTTTGGTCTGCATTCGCATTGACATTGAAAGTAATGGAACGGCGGTCCTTTTTGAAACGACGTGTAAGCATCGCATTTATATTAAATCGATCCTGATCGTTATTTAAATCTGTCCTGGATGAAGTCCGTGTAATCAATGTGCCATCCAATTTACGTTGATCTGCTTCGGAATTGGATAAATTGTCACGGCTAGATTTGGTAAAGCCCATGGTGACAGTAAGGTCAGCAAGCGAATCAAGCTTATAGTCATACCGTAGATTTGCAATATTTGCCTGTGTTTCTGTTTCAGATGTGGTCACATTATTATCTACCTGTGCGCGTTCAGGAAGGTTATTCTGTGCGTTGTATGTACTTGTATTGTTGACATTGATCTGGTTCCGCTTGAAATTGACATTGATCTTATGCTTATCATCTTTGGACTTATCCGAATAGCTTGCTCCCATGTTGACAGCCTTAGGCACGCCACCGCCATAGTATTTACCGTCCCATCCCCCATCAGAACCATCACCACCAGAGGAAATCATAATGCCTCCGCCCTCCATCATCTGCACATTGCTACTTCCGCCCACACCATATTTTTGGCTATCTTCAAACCCTAATCCGACCATTCCATCATTGGCGAGAATGCCATAAGCTGCAATTTTCTGCGATCCCTTAAACTTATTGAGCATGACTTTTCCGCCATAATATTTATCTGTACCAGCTCCCGCAACAGCTTGGCCGAACATTCCTTTTTTCTTATCTTCTTTGAGCTTAATATCAATTGTCTGCGTTCGTTCGCCATCATCTACTCCGGTACGTACAGCAAGATCTGATTTCTTCTCATACACTTGTACCTTGCTAACCATATCTGACCGAATATTCTTGGTAATCAGGGTTGGATCATCACCAAAAAACTCTTCCCCATCAAGCAATACCTTTTTGACTTCCTTGCCCTGAGCAATGATCTTGCCTGATCCATCCATCGTAATACCCGGCAAGACCTTCAATAGGTCCTCTACTTTAGCATCTTTCTCTACTTTAAAACTAGCGGCATCGTATTCGATGGTGTCGCCTTTAATAACCACAGGAATTTTGCCATTCACCTGAACCTCCTCCAATAGTAGCGCTGCTTTGGATAGCTTTACAATACCAATATCTAGATCCTCGGCGGCCACATGGATATCTTTTACCAAGTCAGCATACTGCGGATAGGAAACCACCATTTTATAGGTACCGGTGTCGAGATTCGCAATTTGGAATGTTCCATTTTCTTTCGTCCGACCGAATTTAACCAAAATCGAATCTTTGGGACTGAGCAGCGCGATTGAAGCCTGGTGTAGTTTTGCAAGATCTTTGATATCGGCCACCGATCCCACAAGTTTATGTTGTGCATAGGACTTGGAACTCAGGACGGATAATAAAAGAAACAAAACTAGGGAATAGGTTAGTTTCATAAAATTTCGTTTATATATTGTCGAGGTAAATATATAAATGTTGCTACGGAAAATTCGTAAAATAATGTTAAATAATTATATAATTAATAAATTAAGCTTACACCCCTCAAACAAAATACGGTAATGCACTTTATACCAATAACTTTACCGCATAAAAAAAGAGGCGTAACTTATTTGTTACGCCTCCAGTCTAAATAGAAAAATATATTTATTTCCTTTAATCTACATTTAGGTTCAATTCTTTTTCCTTATTGATTAAATGGGCAATACTTGTATCATTTAAAATCTGCAACATGGCATTTCTCACCTCGACAAAAGTATCGCGTATGCCACAGGCATGCTCTTGTGTACACTCTTCGCAGGAGCGGTAGAAGTTCAAGCTCACGCAGGGTAGCAAGGCTATGGGGCCATCAATTAGGCGCATCACCTGCGATAAAAAAACATCTTCGGGAGCCTTATTGAGGCTATAACCACCTCCAGCACCTTTTTTGCTATAGAGAATTCCGGCATTTCGCATTTCAAGTAGAATTTGTTCCAAGAATTTTTTTGGAATATTCTCCTCCTGCGCAATCTTCAAGATTTGCATCGGCTCATTACCGTAATTACGACCAAGCACCATCAGTGCCTTTATTGCATATTTTGTCTTTTTGGACAGCATAATTTGTTAACCCCCTGTTGAATTGCAAATTTACGTTTTTTATTCAATAGAATAAAACCTTCATGATTTCACGCATGCAGCAACAGTTTCCTTATTGCCCCAATACCGCCGTGATCGGTTTTCCGATGCTACCATTGGGCTCAGTAATGTGGAGTAGTGAAGAAATTGTCGGTGCAATATCAACAATATGTACCTCTGTATTAGATACACCCGGTTTAATTCCCCAACCCATAAATACCAAAGGAATATGGGAATCATAGCCAGACCAGGTACCATGTGTTGTCCCGGTGGAGCGCGGTGTGCCGTCATACCATTGTGGCTCACAAACGATCTGAATAGCACCACTACGTTTAAAGTTGTAACCGTTGATCATTTTTTCGCGAATAGGCGCCGGGATCATCAGACTTTCCCCTTTTTCCATATCAGCAACATACGCGACACCTTCGGTATGGCGAAGTTCACGAATGATGGTCTCTTTTATTTTATCACGATCCAAGTTCAACGAATCAATCAATTGATTATTTAAGTGCACCTGGTAGTTCATCATGCTTTTAACAAGCTTCTCCTGTCCAAATTTTTCTTTAAGGGTTTTGTTAAGTCCTGTGATAATCTGACGAGAATAGAAATAACCACCATTTCCTTTCATATCCATAAAGAAACGAGAGTTATAAGAAGCGCCATGATCTGCTGTCAGGAAGAACGTGTAGTTACCCTTGCCCACCGTCTTATCGAGGTAGTTGAAGAAATCGGCAAGCTGTTTATCGAGCTGCAGATAGATATCTTCAATCTCCACTGCTGTCAATGAGTAACGGTGTCCAACGTAGTCTGTTGCAGAAAGACTCACACAAAGGAAGTCGGTATTTTTAGTTGGGTTATTTCCCATCTGCTCATTTTTGATTGCTTCCATAGCCAGATCCAACGTAAACTGATTTCCCATTGGTGTGGTTTTGATTAGCTCATAGCCTTCGTCTTTCATTAGCTTGGAAGTCGCACGCGGCAAAGTCGGTTTTTCTTCACCAGGGTACTTACCTTCATAGATATTATCATCTGCAATACTGTTGGCCGCATAGCTGCTGATATCATACATGGGTTTCCAGTCGCCTTTCAGGTATTTTTCGGCCAATTTTTTCTTGTTGAAGTCTACGACCCATTTTGGCAGTTTATCCATGTAGAAATTAGAGGTGATCCAATCGCCTGATTTAGCTTCAAACCAATACGCTGCATCGGCAAAATGCCCCGCCGGTAGAATACCGCCGCGGTCTTTGATCGCGATACCGATCACTTTGGATTTAAAGTTAGAAGCGAGCTTCAATTGGTCCGTTACGGTCGAGGCAAGTAAATTACGTGGAGACTGCTGTCCCTCCTTGGCTGTAGTACCTACACCAATGACATTATCGTCCTGCGTACAGTACATATTTTTACCCGTCTGTTCTTCAATCCAGTCATTGCCCGCAATACCATGTATGGAAGGAACGGATCCTGTATAGACCGAACTGTGCCCAATGGCTGTGTATGTCGGAATATAATTAATCAATGTATTTTCACAGGAGAATCCTTCTTTCAAAAGTCGTTTGAAACCATCATTTCCATATCGATCTGCAAAGCGATATAAATAATCCCAACGCATTTGATCCACCATCAGGCCGACAACCAATTTTGGTCTTTCCGGTTGTTGCGCCATGGACGAAAGCGCCGCTATTCCAAGGACGACACTTAAAAAAAATCTTTTAATCATAATCGTATTAAGTATTGAAATATTAGTTTTTTATTTACTGTATACTATTCTATCAGACCTTAACAAAAGGAACAATAAAGCGCAACTTATTGGCAGCTCCGTTGCCCTGAGACAGATTACTTCACTTCGCTAAAGTAGGATTTAATCTTTTAAATGTGTCTTTAAAAATTGACCTGTATAAGAATCTTTACAATGAATAAGTTCTTCAGGAAGTCCCGCAAAGACGAGCTTTCCACCTTTATTACCGCCCTCAGGACCAATATCGATTACCCAATCTGCCGATTTGATCATATCCATATTATGCTCGATCACTAATATACTGTTCCCTAAGGCAATCAGTGCATCAAATGATTTCAATAACTTTTTAATATCCTGAAAGTGTAAGCCTGTTGTTGGCTCATCAAAGATAAAAAGTGTCTTCTTGCTATTATTTCCCTTAATGAGGAAGGAGGCGAGTTTAATCCGCTGTGCTTCACCGCCAGACAATGTACTTGACGATTGCCCGAGCTTAACGTAGCCTAGTCCAACGTCCTGTAAAGGCTGCAATTTCGCTAATATTTTAGGCTGGTCTGCAAAGAATACGATCGCTTCATCAACACTCAGCTCGAGAACATCTGCTACCGACTTGTTCTTATAGTGTACATCAAGCACAAACTGTTTAAATCGCTTGCCCCCACAGGCCTCACATGGCAAAACGATATCGGCCATAAATTGCATTTCAATTTTAACTTCACCTTCACCCTGACAGACATCACAACGTCCACCTTCAACATTAAATGAAAATGCCGCAGGTTTCAGTCCAGCAGCTTTGGCTGCTGCCTGGTTGGCATATAAGGCCCTGATTTCATCCCAGGCTTTCACGTAAGTCACCGGGTTGGATCGCGAAGAACGACCGATCGGGTTTTGATCGACCATTTCAACTTGTTCTATATGGGTAATATCCCCCTCGATCGCATCATAGACCCCAGTCTGTTCACCAGAGTAATTGCCTATCGACTTCTGCAATGCTGGGTAAAGGATACGTTTGACCAAGGAGGTCTTACCTGACCCTGAAACACCTGTCACCACAGTAAACGTATTCAATGGAAATTGTACATCAATCCCTTTGAGGTTATTCTCATGCGCTCCTTTAATGGTCACACTATTGGACCATGAGCGGCGCTTTTGGGGTACCTCAATCTGGCTTTTACCACTGAGGTATTGCCCCGTAAGGCTCTTTGTATCTTTCAGAATCTGCTGATATGTACCTGCGAAGACCATTTCGCCGCCATTGATCCCGGCTTCCGGTCCGATATCGATCAGGTAATCAGCCGCCTCCATCATCTCCTGCTCATGCTCGACCACCACAACCGTATTACCAACATCGCGCAGGGATTTCAGCACAGAAATCAGACGCTGTGTATCACGTGGATGAAGTCCAATACTGGGTTCGTCCAACACATAAATAGATCCTACGAGTGAACTTCCTAATGAAGTTGCCAGATTGATCCGCTGTGATTCCCCTCCAGAAAGGGTATTCGATAGCCGGTTCAAGGTCAGGTAACTTAATCCAACATCGCACAAAAATTGCAATCTGTTATTAATTTCAGCAAGAAGTCTTTTGGCAATGACCAGTTCATTACCCACCAGCGGTAGGGTTTTAAAGAATTCCAAGGCTTCCTCAAGCGGCATCAAAACGATATCGGTGATAGACTTGCCCCCTACTTTCACATAAGTCGCATCTTTGCGTAAACGGGTACCGCGGCAATCCGGGCAATCTGTCTTCCCGCGGTAGCGAGACAACATCACCCGGTATTGAATTTTATAGGTCTGAGCTTCGAGCTCTTCAAAAAATTGAGTAAGACCTGCGAAATATTTATTTCCCGTCCACAGCAGCTGTTTCTGCGCCGCAGTCAGGTCCATGTAGGCACGATGTATTGGGAAATCAAATTTCAACGAACTTTTAACAAGCACTTGTAACCACTCGCCCATTTTCTCTCCTCGCCAAGGTGCAATTGCGCCATCGTAGACCGAGCGGCTTTTGTCTGGAATAACAAGATCAGGGTCAATACCAATGATCTTTCCATAGCCCTCACATCGACGACAGGCACCATAGGGGTTATTAAAACTGAAGAAATTTGGTGTAGGTTCTTCAAATGTTATTCCATCAAGTTCAAATTTATGGGAGAAATGATGTCTTTGACCATTTTCTTCCATATAGAGCTCACCCTTACCTTCGAAAAAACCTGTTTGGACAGAGTCAGAAAGTCGATTGACTGTATCATCGTCCTGTTCAACACGGACCCGGTCGACGACAATAAGCACTTCACCATCCTGAAGGTCTTTATTGGCGACGGCCTTATCATCGATAATAGCTTCGATTTTCTGCATGCTATCCCCAAAGACGACACGCACAAAACCTTTCTGTAACAGGAGCGACAGTTCTTCCTTAAGTTTACGTCCATGAGCAGGAATAAGTGGCGCGAGAAGTGTCACCGTTGTCCCCTCTTCCAAATTCAAGGCAAAATCCACCACTGAACTCACACTGTCTTTGGTCACCTCGCGACCAGATACAGGAGAAATTGTCTTGCCGATCCGGGCATACAACAATTTCAGATAATCATAGATCTCAGTGGATGTCCCCACCGTCGAACGGGGGTTGGACGTAATGACGCGTTGCTCAATGGCAATTGCAGGGGCGATACCTTTGATGTAATCCACCTCCGGTTTATTCATCCGTCCCATAAATTGTCTTGCGTACGAAGAAAGACTTTCGACATAACGTCGCTGTCCTTCGGCATAGAGCGTATCAAAAGCTAAGGAGGATTTTCCTGAGCCCGACATTCCAGTGATAACAACTAATTTATTTTTAGGGATATCAACGTCAATATTCTTTAAGTTATTAACTCTTGCGCCCTTTATCTGAATATATTCTTTTGGAGTGTGCTCCACCTGTTTACTCATAATAATCCTTATCTCACACAAAGTTACGTATTCTTGGCTGATTATATTCCTTTGAATTAAAAAGCTATTCGGTTTTCTGCCAGATGATACTTACTGTACCGGGGAGGAAAGAACAAAAAAACGTGATATCTCCCTAAGGCACTGCCAAGGGGAGGATTTAAATCATCAAAAAAAGCCCTCGAACAATGTTCGGGGGCTTTTTTATAGCGCGTTTCGCTATTGACTATTGAAATTTCTTCGCGTTAACTTTACGCTCGTTTTCAGTCAAATAGATTTTACGTAGACGCATTGATTGTGGTGTCACCTCAATATACTCGTCAGCTTGAATATACTCCATACATTCTTCCAATGAGAATTTGATTGCTGGTGCAATACGTACGTTGTCGTCAGAACCAGAAGCACGCATATTTGTCAACTGTTTTCCTTTAGTAACGTTGATCGTTAAATCATTGTCACGGATGTGTTCACCTAGGATTTGTCCTTCATATACATCCACACCTGGATCTACGAAGAAACGACCACGGTCTTGTAACTTATCGATGGAGTATGCTGTTGTTGAACCTGTATCCAAAGAGATCAATACACCAGCCAAACGACCAGGAATTGTACCTTTCCAAGGCTCGTAACCTTTCAAACGGTGTGCCATAACAGCTTCACCAGCTGTTGCTGTCAACACGTTGTTACGTAAACCGATGATACCGCGAGAAGGGATAGAGAACTCAAGATGTTGCATATCTCCTCTAGCTTCCATAATCAACAACTCACCTTTACGTTGGGTCACCAACTCAATTACTTTTCCTGACACATCAGAAGGAACGTCAACAACAAGTTCTTCGATTGGCTCACATTTTTGACCATCAATTTCTTTGATGATAACTTGTGGCTGGCCTACTTGCAATTCATAACCTTCACGACGCATTGTTTCGATCAATACCGACAAGTGAAGGATACCACGTCCGTATACCAACCAAGCATCTGGAGACTCTGTAGGAACGACACGTAGTGCTAAGTTTTTCTCCAACTCTTTTTGTAAACGATCGTAGATGTTACGTGATGTTACCAATTTACCTTCTTTACCGAAGAAAGGAGAGTTATTGATGGTAAACAACATGTTCATTGTTGGTTCATCAATGCTGATAACTTCCAATTGCTCTGGATTTTCAAAATCTGCAATGGTATCACCGATATCGAAACCTTCGATACCTACTACGGCACAGATATCACCTGCATTTACTTCAGGCACTTTGATGCGGCCAAGGCCTTCAAATACCTGTAGTTCTTTTACACGTGATTTCACAACTTTTCCGTCGCGTTTCACCAAAGAAACAGGTTGGTTTTCTTTGATTGTACCACGAGCAACACGACCGATAGCGATACGTCCTACGAACGTCGAATAATCCAATGATGTTACCTGCATTTGCAAAGTACCTTCAGAGACTTCTGGTGCAGGGATATATTTGATGATGGCTTCCAACAAGTCGGTGAAGTCTTCAGTACGATTTTTCCAATCGGTAGACATCCATCCTTGTTTTGAAGAACCGTACAATACTGGGAAGTCCAATTGTTCTTCAGTAGCTCCTAAGTTGAAGAATAAGTCAAAAACATGTTCGTACACTTCATCAGGGCGACAGTTTTCTTTATCGACTTTATTGACAACAACGATAGGTTTGATACCTAAACCTAGCGCTTTACCTGTAACGAAACGTGTTTGAGGCATTGGGCCTTCAAAAGCATCTACCAATAGTACTACACCATCGGCCATCTTCAATACACGTTCAACCTCACCACCGAAATCGGCGTGACCTGGTGTATCGATGATGTTGATTTTAACACCTTTATATGTTACTGATACGTTCTTAGATACAATAGTGATCCCGCGCTCACGCTCTAAATCATTATTGTCTAGGATTAATTCACCAGCATTTTCATTTTCTCTGAATTGATTGGTAAAATATAAAATTTTGTCTACAAGCGTAGTTTTACCGTGGTCGACGTGAGCGATGATCGCAATGTTTCTAATGTTTTGCATTGAGCAAGAATATTTTTATAAAATTTTAGGGTGCAAAGATAAACATTTTGCACCATAAAATTTATAACTATGTGTATTTTATTTAATTACACCTAATTCTTTACCTACTTTGGTAAAGGCGGCGATTGCTTTATCCAGGTGAGCAACTTCGTGTCCTGCCGAAATCTGCACACGGATACGGGCTTTTCCCTGAGGTACAACGGGATAGTAAAAACCGATCACATAAATTCCCTCGTCCAACATCTTGGCTGCGAACTCCTGCGCTAATTTCGCGTCATACAGCATCACAGGCACGATTGGATGGAAACCTGGCTTGATATCAAATCCAGCAGCCGTCATTTTTTCACGGAAATAAGTTGTATTTGACTCCAATTTATCGCGCAATGCAGTTGTCTCACTCAGCATATCTAAAACCGCTACAGAAGCTCCTGCAATTGCTGGTGCCAGGGTATTCGAAAATAGGTATGGACGTGAACGCTGACGTAACAAATCGATGATTTCTTTTTTACCGGAAGTAAAACCACCGGAAGCACCACCTAGCGCCTTACCCAACGTACCTGTAATAATATCTACACGATCAATTACATTGAAAAGCTCGTGCGTACCACGTCCAGTTGCACCGATAAATCCTGTACAATGCGATTCATCGATCATCACTAGCGCCTGGTATTTATCGGCTAGATCACAGATCTGGTCCAATGGAGCTACAGATCCATCCATCGAAAACGCGCCATCTGTAACAATGATTTTATGCCGAGCACCGGATGCAGCCTGCAATTGCGCTTCCAGATCAGCCATATCCGCATTTTTATAACGGAAACGTTGTGCTTTACATAAACGAACACCATCTATGATAGAAGCATGATTTAATTCGTCTGAAATGATGGCATCTTCGGCACCAAATAATGGCTCAAACACACCACCATTAGCGTCGAATGCTGCCGCATATAAAATAGTATCTTCTGTTCCGAGGAACGTAGAAATTTTTGCTTCTAATTCTTTATGCACATCTTGGGTACCACAGATGAAACGTACGGAAGACATTCCATAACCATGTGTATCAATCGCTTTCTTAGCAGCTTCGATTACTTTTGGATGTGAAGAAAGTCCCAAATAATTGTTCGCACAAAAATTGACAACTTCTTGTCCTGTACTCACTTTGATGTCTGCTCCTTGGGGAGTAACGATCACTCGCTCTTGTTTATACAATCCCGCTTCTTTGATTGCTTCCAATTCCTTTTCTAAAACTGGTTGTAATGTATTGTACATAATTCGATTTTATTTTTTTATACAATATTACAGTTTTTTCATTGGAATAAGTTGCTTTACCTTTCGAGACAAGGGCTATTCACGGAGAATTCACCCCAAATCAATGATTTGGTAACATTAAACCGATTGCATAAAATTCCTTTTTTCAATCGATCTACTTTTCCTCTTGCTTTGATAGCGACCAGCTGGGCGACAAGCCCTAGACATCTTCGTCCTGCAAGCAGGGTAAATGTAAAAATAGAGCGATAGGGGGGGCAATGTAAATTACTCGTAACGAAGCGCGTCGACTGGATCCAGTTTAGATGCTTTTGAGGCCGGGTAATAGCCCGATAACATACCGACTAGTCCACATACCGCGAAACCCAAAATAATCGCTCCCCAAGGTATAATAAAAGATGTGCCGAGCTGCAGCGCCAGAATATTACCAATCAAGATACCAATAAAGATCCCGGCGACACCTCCAATCATACAGATCACAATGGCTTCCATCAGAAATTGTTTACGTATAACACTCGGTGTTGCACCGATTGCCTTACGAATACCGATCTCTCGTGTACGTTCTGTGACCGAAACTAACATGATGTTCATCAATCCGATTGAAGCTCCCACAAGGGTTATAAAAGCGATCACCACTGCTCCCAAAGTAACCATGGCCATATTTTGCATCAGCATCTGGGCAACCGCATCGGATTTGGTGATTTCGAAATCATTGGACTGCCGTGATGCCAATCCGCGAATATTTCGAAATACGATGGTAGCTTCGCCGATTGCGGCTTCCAATCGCATGGGGTCATTGGAAGAAACAGTGATCACATAGGAAGGCTCGGTACCCTGCATCACTGCCCTGGCCTTGATCAGGGGAATAAAGCAGGCCCTATCCCCGCCCATCCCGGCAGAGGAACCTTTACTTTTTAAGACTCCTATCACCAAATAGCGGATATTGTTAACAGTAATAAACTGCCCTATTGGATCAATAATTTCGTTGAATAGCATTTTACTCACTTCACTACCGATGATGATCACGCCACTACCTGTTTCAACCTCCCGCGTAGAAAAATTACGGCCTTCGCTAACAACATACCCTGATGTCTGCAGATAATTTTCATCTGTCCCGATCAGGCCGATATTGGGGTTTGTCTTTTTGGATTGATATTTTGCGGTCGTATTCCAACTCACATTGGCACTGATTGATGTCAACGCATTAAAGTGAAAATCCTGTCTGAATCTTGCAGATTGTGCATAGGTAATATTAGCAAAGACTTTTGAGCGAGTCCCTTCATTACCGATCCGGACATTTAATCCCCGGTTGCGTATGTTGAAGGAATTTGATCCCATGGATGAAAAGGAATCTGTTAGCGAGTTTTTCATGGCATCAATCGAGGTCAATACTCCTATTAATGCCATCATCCCTATGGCAATGATCAGTGCTGTCAAAAATGTCCGCAGCTTATTCCCTACAATGGACTGTAGTGCAAGCTTGACATTTTCAACATAAGACATTTTTACGGCCATAGAGCTGGTATTTATAATTTGTAGGGATGAAAATACTGTAATTCCAGCACAAAACCAAAAAGGCAATTTACTTCCAAGAAATAAATTGCCTTTTGGATGGAATCTGACCTATCCATGCAAGCGGATTATGTTGATTTTGTGGCCATTTTCTGTCTTAATTAATTCTTTTCAATGTCTCGGTGCGTCCAAGCAAGCTCACACCAACATAGCCCCTGATATCAAGCTTATCTCCTTTTAAGGTCATCTTGCAGCTATACGTTTTGCCCGATTTCGGATCGTAGATCTTGCCATCAACATAAGTATTGCCATCTTTATCAAAATTGGTCAAGATTTCGAGTCCTTGCACATTTCTGCCCTGCAATGCTTTATCTGGGTTTTTTATATCTTTCTTAGGCTGACCGGCTTCATTATTTGGAAATTTCAGCCAATAGAGTTTTCCAAAAAACTTATCGCCTTTCTTGTAAATTTCAACACGACCTTCGCCGCTTGGGTTTTCCCACTTTCCGATGATGGGATCGGTCTGCGCAAATAATGCCACTGTAGTAAGCAGCATTATGAATGACATCATAATTTTCTTCATGGGTCTATTATTTTATGAACTTAATTCTTTCAATTTCCCCGCTATTGGCGATCCGATCGCTTGTTTAAACGACTTAAGTACGTCTTTCAATTCTTTTCCACCATCGGCAATCGTCATACATAACACGCATAATCGTTGATGACCATACGGCTATAGCATGCATAGCTTCTGAATAAATATACAAAATATTTACTATGCTTGCATATATTTTTTATTCCAGTATTGCTATTGATCAAACAGCCCTGCTTACTAATACCAGTTAACGGTCCATCCATCCATCCATCCATC
>NZ_DDKA01000022.1:0-52149 GCF_002339225.1 Sphingobacterium sp. UBA2610 | reverse complement strand
TCCATCCATCCATCCATCCATCTAACCCCAAAGATTAAAAACGATAATTTAAACAAAGTTTGGCATTGGGTTTGTACGATAAGTATTATATTATTACTTTATTTACTCGTTATAAATTAGCACATATTATGAAATTTATTATTAGTCTTTTAGTTACTGGCCTGGTAGTCGCAATTGCTTGCTGGGTTGTCCCTGGTGCGGAAGTTGCTGGTTTCGGCTGGGCGATCGTTACAGGACTTGTCATTGGATTTGTCAACGCCACTGTGGGATCGATTTTAAGGTTATTTACTTTCCCATTGAATTGGATTACCTTGGGTCTAGTTTCCTTTATTATTACCGTATTAATGGTCTTGTTGACCGATTCACTTCTCGGCTCCAAATTTGATGTACATGGATTTTGGACCGCAGCGCTGTTTGCCATTGTCGTTGCCATATTGGAAATGATTATTGGCAGTATGTCAAAAGATTAAGAGTACATTCATTACATAGCATAAGGGGCTATCCAAAAAATTGGATAGCCCTTTTTCACATTCCTCCATTGAAATAACCTATCAGTTGAAATATATTTTTTACCGGTCCGATTCCTCTAAAATAGTCGTCTTTATGGATGAGTTTATCCCCATTCCCTCGCTTTTTACAGCAGAATTCGCTAAATTTAATTCTCATAAAGAACCGCTGATATATGTGCGAACACAACCACGAGCATAGCCATGCCACACCGGAGCACGGTCTTACAACAAAGGAACAGCCTTGGTGGATTACCCAGCGTAAGCTGGTCATGGCTCTCGTCATCTTACTTACTTTACTCCTATTGAAATATGCGTTTAAGATCAGCCTTCCCTTTGGCATCAGCTTGACCTTAAATAGCGTTGCCTACCTTCTCGCGGGAATCCCCGTTATTCAAATGGCATTGCGCAAGGCAAGCCGCGGTGATATTTTTAATGAATTTTTTTTAATGACCGTTGCAACCTTGGGTGCTTTCGCCATTGGAGAATTTGAAGAGGGTGTCGCGGTAATGGTATTCTACCAAATCGGAGAGTGGTTTCAGGATACTGCCGTCGATAACGCCAAGAAATCAATTAAATCGCTATTGGATATCCGTCCCGATAAAGTAACGGTGCTGCGCAACGGGCAACAGCAGCAGGTAAATCCAAAAACCGTCACAATCGGTGAAATTATCCTTGTAAAAGCAGGAGAAAAAGTGGCGCTGGATGGTAAATTGAAAACGGAGAAAGCTGCATTTAATACCGCAGCATTGACTGGAGAGAGTAAGCCCGATACAAAATATAAGGACGAAGCTGTTTTTGCAGGCATGATTAATCTGGAAACGGTTGTTGAGATCGAGGTTTCCAGTACATTTGAGGATAGCAAATTGAGCAAAATTCTCGAAATGGTACAGGATGCTACCGCACGGAAGTCCAAAACACAATTGTTTATTGCCAGATTTGCCAAAATATATGTTCCTATTATTTTCGGCCTCGCGCTTTTGGTTCTTATTTTACCCCTGTTTTTTGTTCAGGACTATAGTTTTAAAGAATGGTTCTACCGGAGTTTGGTCTTCTTGGTGATCAGCTGTCCCTGTGCCCTGGTTGTTTCGATTCCCTTGGGGTATTTTGGTGGTATAGGTTTAGCCTCCCGAAATGGCATACTATTTAAGGGCGGGAACTTCCTCGATGCCATCACCGCTGTCGATACCATTGTCATGGATAAAACGGGGACACTTACAGCGGGTGTATTTGAAGTAACGGAAGTTTTTGCTGTCCATCGAGATCCAACGGAATTACTGAGTTACGCTAAGGCTGTCGAGGCACATTCAACACATCCCATCGCAAAGGCGATCGCAAGTTATCATCCCGGCAGGCCCGCATTGCAAGCTGAGAAAACCCAGGAAATAGCAGGCCACGGACTCCTCGCCACTGTTAATGGAAAACGTACACTCGCAGGCAACAGCAAGTTACTGGACAAATTCAATATAAGCTATCCTGCAGAGCTAAGGCAAGTGGCCTACTCCATTGTATTGCTTGCCATCGAAGATCAATATGCGGGTTATATCACTGTGGCGGATCGGATTAAGCCCGATGCCAAGGAAGTGATCCAAACCATGCGTGCTCAAGGTTTATATACCGTCATGCTATCTGGGGATAAAACAGCGGTAGTAAATGAAGTTGCCAAAGAACTTGGGCTAGACAAAGCTTATGGGGACCTCCTTCCGGAAGATAAGGTAAATCATGTACAACAACTGATCGATCAAGGTCGCCGTGTTGCCTTTGCAGGTGACGGCGTAAATGACGCACCTGTAGTAGCTTTGGCGCAGGTCGGCATTGCCATGGGTGGACTCGGAGCCGATGCAACCATCGAAACGGCTGATGTGGTGATCCAGAACGATGAACCCCACAAGATCCTGTCTGCCATCAAAATCGGTAAAATTACCCGAAGCATTGTCTGGCAGAACGTCATTCTCGCGATGGGGATCAAAATCATTGTCTTGGTTCTTGGTGCCGGTGGTGTTGCAACGCTCTGGGAAGCCGTTATCGCCGATGTTGGGGTAGCACTTTTGGCTATTTTAAATGCCATTCGAATCCAGCAGAAAAAAGTCTAACTAAAAGCGGGGCTGTCCAAAAGTTGAACAGCCCCGTTTCTTCTATTTCATCCCGGATCTAATTTAGATCACAGAGAGCAATTTTAATCCCGCCAAGCTTTGTACGCATTGATCAATCCATTTGTCGAAGAATCATGACTTGTAACCGGATTGGCGTCGCTTAATTCCGGGAGGATTTGATTGGCCAATTGTTTACCGAGCTCGACACCCCATTGATCAAAACTATAAATATTCCAGATCACACCCTGGACAAAAATCTTATGCTCATACAATGCGATAAGTCGTCCTAAAGTGCGTGGCGTCATTTTTTTGAATAGGATGGAATTCGTTGGGCGATTACCTTCAAAAACTTTATAGGCTTTCAGTGCTTCAATTTCCGGGTCCGACTTTCCGGCTTTCTTAAATTCAGCAACCACTTCGGCTTCCGTTTTGCCATTCATCAAAGCCTCAGTCTGCGCAAAAAAGTTAGACAACAGCAATTGGTGGTGGTTTCCGATCGGATTAAGACTATTGGCAGGTGCAATGAAATCACAAGGAATCAACTTGGTGCCCTGGTGAATCAACTGATAGAAGGCGTGCTGCCCGTTCGTACCAGGTTCACCCCAGATAATCGGTCCAGTCTGATAATCCACCTGTTGACCATTGCGATCAATATACTTACCGTTACTTTCCATATCCCCTTGTTGGAAATAAGCGGCAAAACGGTGTAGGTATTGATCGTAAGGAAGAATTGCGTGACTTTCCGCTTGGAAAAAATTATTGTACCATACACCAAGCAAAGCCAATATCACGGGAATATTGGATTCAAAGGAGGTTTCCTTAAAATGAACATCCGCTTCATAGGCACCTTTCAACAGTTCCTCGAAATTATCGAAGCCTATTGCCAAACTGATTGAAAGACCTATTGCAGACCACAGGGAATAACGTCCGCCCACCCAGTCCCAAAACTCAAACATATTCTGGGTATCTATTCCAAAGGCACGTACTGCTTCTGTATTGGTGCTCAATGCAGCAAAATGCTTAGCGACATCTTCCTGAAGGGCACCACTGGCCAGAAACCAATCTTTAGCGGTATGGGCATTGGCCATCGTTTCCTGTGTTGTGAAAGTTTTTGATGCAATCAAAAACAACGTTGTTTCAGGATCCACAGCTTTCAATGTTTCAGCAATGTGCGTACCGTCTACATTAGAAACAAAATGGACATTTAACCGCGTCTTATAAGCTTTTAATGCTTCTGTTACCATCACAGGGCCGAGATCTGAACCTCCAATACCGATATTAACTACATCGGTAATTTCTTTTCCTGTATATCCTTTCCACTGGCCAGATAGAATCTCTTCGGTGAAAGTTCTCATGTGTGCCAACACTCGTTTAACATCAGGCATGACGTCCTTTCCATCCACATATACGGGTTGGCCGGATTGGTTTCTCAAAGCGGTGTGTAACACCGGTCTGTTTTCGGTCACGTTGATCCGCTCGCCCGAGAACATAGCCGCTATCGCTTCTTCAAGACCACATTCTTTAGCCAGCTGTACCAAGAGCGCTTTTGTCTCTGCAGTAATCCGATTTTTGGAGTAATCCAAAAGTATATCTTCAAAAGCGATCGAGAACTTCTCAAAACGTGCGGGATCTGCGGCGAAAAGTGTGCGTAAATCATTTTTTTCGCTATTGTTAGATAGCCCTGATAAAGAACCAAAATGCTGTGCTAGATTCGTATAGGCCGCAGTCTTTGTAAAATTAATTTTTGGGAACATACTGTTTTTACTGAAATTAGTTGTTTTAAACATCAATAAGAGCCTTCTGTATTTCATTGTTACACATCGTGTAGATCCTTAAATGAAGGTTTATTCTGTTGACAATACCAAAACTAAAAAAAAAAGGTCAAATTATCTCTATTTGACCATCTATAGGACGCGAAGTTATTAAGATAGAAGCGCGAATTTATTAATTAAAATTTCTACTTTAGCGGATATGACAAAAGAACAAATTCAAGACTTGAGGGATCGTGTTACTTCCCTGAGGAGGCATCTTTGACATCGATGCACGCAAAGAAGAAATAGAAAGAGATCAAGCTATTACGCTTGAAGCAAGCTTTTGGGATGATTCCAAAGCTGCAGAAAAAATACTCTTGGCCATAAAAAACCAAAAGGTATGGACAGACCACTTCGACGAAGTTGCAGCGGCGGTTGAAGACGCCTATGTTATGTATGAATTCTTCCAATCTGGCGACGCGAGTGAAAAAGAAGTGGACGATCAATATAGAGTAGCTTTAGAGAAAGTCGAGGAGCTCGAGTTCAAAAACATGCTTAGTGCCGAAGAGGATCAGCTGGATGCAATCTTACAGATTACAGCTGGTGCCGGAGGAACTGAAAGCTGTGACTGGGCTGCCATGCTGATGCGGATGTATATTATGTGGGGCGAGAAAAATGGGTATAGGGTGACCGAACAAGATTCGCAGGAAGGTGATGTTGCAGGTATCAAGAGTGTAACGTTACAGATATCCGGAGATTTTGCTTATGGCTATCTGAAGGGCGAAAATGGTGTACACAGGCTCGTTCGGATTTCTCCATTTGATTCCAATGCAAAACGCCATACCTCGTTTGCTTCTGTTTATGTCTATCCTTTGATTGATGATAATATTGAGATTGATGTTAAGGATTCAGAAATCGAATGGGATACTTTCCGCTCGGGTGGTGCAGGAGGTCAGAATGTCAATAAAGTGGAAACAGCTGTTCGATTACACCACAAACCTACTGGCATTATTATTAAAAATCAGGAATCCAGATCGCAATTACAAAACAAAGAAAATGCGATGCGCTTATTGAAATCACAGTTATATGAGATTGAAATGCGTAAACGCCAGGAAGCTACCGCTGCTATTGAAGGAAACAAAAAGAAAATCGAATGGGGATCCCAAATTCGAAATTATGTCCTCCATCCTTACAAGTTAATTAAAGATTTACGGACCAATTACGAAACCTCCAATACACAAGCTGTCCTGGACGGTGATCTAAATGATTTTCTAAAAAATTATCTAATGGAATTTGGTGGATAAAGACTATTCCGAAACTTGATGATATTGAAGACGTCCCCCTTTGGAGGCGTCTTTTTTTTGTACTATCCTTTGCTTTTTTTATTTGGCTTAAGCTGAATTTCTTCAACCTGCACATTGCCCCCTTTCCTACACAGTTTGTCACAAAAACTGTCAATTTCTTTTAACAATCTGCATGCAAATGTTAAAAAACCTTAAAAGTCTATTGAATCAATCGTCGTTATATTTTGGCATAATTCTGTTACAATAAAATCACAAAACACTAAAAATCAACAGATTAATTACTTATTATTTGTATCAAGAACGTTACAATTAGAAGGGATTGCTTATTTTTGGCACGAAATAAAGGCATGTCTTTTGCGTTTATGGAATCGTAATATTTTCATTACAAAAGATACCGACAGCGGTATCTCTTTAAACACTGAACGAAAGAATGTATATCTAAAATAGAACGGTTATGAATTACATGAAAGACAACTCGATCGTATCCAAGCAGATGGCCAAACAATGGAAGCCTGCGGTATATGATGTAAATGCAGGAGAAAAGCGATCTGATCACACAGTGAGCAAAAACGAGGAAAGCAACTTTGGACCAAAAGAATATGGTATTTTTGGAGCCACTTTTTTTATACTATTTGCGTCAGTTTTTGGCGTATACATGCTTCAACCAGATTTTGACGCATTACGTTTCCAACGTTTAGACAGCATCGGCGGAACATTTTTAATTGCGTTGGGAATATTTCTTGCTGTTGTTGCTATCAGCTTTTTGATTTTTTTGATTGTACTGCATCGTAAATATAAACCCATTGCTTCAGTATCGGACGATGAGCTACCGACTTGTACGATTATCGTTCCAGCTTATAACGAAGGACAATTAGTTTATGATACCTTACATAGTTTGGCTAGCAGCGATTATCCGGAGAAGAAATTGCAGATTATTGCAATCGACGACGGTAGTAAAGATAATACCTTTGCTTGGATACAACGTGCCAAAATGGAATTGGGCGATCGTGTTGAAATTTATCAGCAGCCCAAGAATATGGGTAAGAGACATGCCTTGTACCGTGGATTTAAGTTAGGTACGGGAGAGATTTTCATCACGGTTGATAGTGACTCTATTGTTAAAAAGGATACCATACGTAATATGGCGAGTCCATTTGTAACAAACAAGGAATGTGGGGCAGTTGCGGGTAATGTGCGTGTATTGAATACTAAAAAAGCGATTATACCGCGTATGTTGAATGTGAGCTTCGTATTCAGTTTTGAGTTTGTGCGTTCTGCACAAAGTATGTTGGGTACTGTCATGTGTACACCAGGAGCATTATCTGGCTATCGTAAAGAGGCTGTCATGAACTGTTTGGAAGATTGGATTAACCAGACTTTTATGGGACAACCGTCTGATATCGGTGAAGATCGCGCGATGACCAATATGATCCTGAAACAGGGGTATCATGTTCTATTTCAATCCAACGCATACGTTTATACCGACACACCTGTACGTTACAAAAATCTGTACAAGATGTTTATCCGTTGGGAACGAAGCAACGTGCGTGAAAACATTGCGATGAGTCAATTTGCATTTAAGAATTTCCGTCAGGGACCTAAATGGGGAGCACGTATCTTATTGCTTATGCAATGGAAAAAAGTGTTATTGTCTTATCCGATGATATTACTGATGTTATGGACCGTATTTCATTATCCACTGATGTTCTTAAGCTCAACATTGGTCGGTATCTTAATATTTTCCAGCGTCCAGGCCTATTTCTTTGCTTCCAAAAACTCGGATGCCAAAGAAGCTTTCTGGGCATATAGTTACAGTATATTCTACGCCTTCAGTTTATTCTGGATTACACCCTATGCCATAGCAACAGCTGGACGCAGAGGTTGGTTGACAAGAGGTTAAATTTAAAGCAAAGAACGTATATTTACAGCTATATATGAGAGATTTTCAGGTAAAAAAAATTGCCATCATTGGTCAAGGATATGTCGGATTGCCGTTAGCAATAGCATTTTCCGATTATTTCCCCGTGATTGGATTTGATATTAATGAAACACGTATTGATGAACTTAGGCGCGGTGTTGACCGTACACTGGAAGCTGATAAAAAAGAACTGGAACGTGCAAGAGAGCTATTTATCACATCAAACCAAAGTAAGGGATATGATGCGAGTAATTCTACCGCAGACATTGCTGATGCAAACGTATACATAGTCACTGTACCAACTCCGATAGATCGCTATAATTCACCAGACTTGTCACCATTGTTGGAGGCATCTAAAATGATTGGCGGATTATTAAATCCGGGCGATTTGGTTATTTATGAATCTACCGTCTATCCTGGTTGTACTGAAGAAGAGTGTATACCTGTTTTGGAAAGTTGCTCGGGATTAAAATTTAACCAAGATTTTTTTGTTGGTTATTCACCAGAACGTATTAATCCAGGCGATAAAGTAAATTCACTTCAAAAGGTCATGAAAGTGACTTCTGGAAGTACACCTGAGGCAGGATTGGTGGTAGATGGACTTTATAAGAATATTATTGAAGCCGGGACACATTTGGCGCCCTCAATCAAAGTTGCCGAAGCTGCCAAGGTGATCGAAAATGCGCAGCGCGATGTAAATATTTCCTTTATGAATGAGCTCGCGCTAATCTTCGACCGTGTAGGAATAGATACACAGGATGTGTTAGATGCTGCGGGCACAAAATATAATTTTCTACGTTTTAAACCAGGACTAGTGGGCGGTCATTGTATTTCTGTAGACCCCTACTACCTCGCTCAAAAAGCAACTCAACTAGGTTATCACCCACATGTTATTTTATCTGGAAGAGAAGTAAATGATCAGATCGCCTCCTTCATCGCATCAAAAGTGGTGAAATTGATGATTCAGAAAAACATCAAATTTGAAGGGGCAAAAGCGTTAGTATTGGGCATCACCTTCAAAGAAAACTGTCCTGATATGAGAAATAGTAAAGTTATAGATATGATTCAGGATCTTCAAGAATTTGGTCTAAAAGTCGACATTTATGATCCATGGGTCAATAGAGATGAAGTGAAATCACATTTTAATTTAAAACTATTATCGGATCTTCCCGAATCTGCAGATTATGACAGTGTTATTCTGGCTGTGGGACACCGAGAGTTCTTACATTTAGATCTCAATAATTTAAAAAAGAACCCATCCGTTGTTTTTGATATCAAGGGCATACTCGACAGAAAATTTGTAGATGCCCGCTTATAAAGATCCGTTCTAATTGTCTTTTTTCAAATCCTGATCTACTTGTCAAAAATTTAAGCAGATCAGGATTTTTAGTATCTGGCATTTTGTGCAATCGTTTGATAAAAAAACATTACTATATTTCTGTTTTTAATATTAACTCAACACCACAATTATAATTTAACCTAATTAAACTAGGGATGTTACACAAATTGCGGTAATCATGAAACAGTTAGATGACACAGAACTATTCGCATGGATTCAAGCAAATGACCGTCATGCTTTTTATTCTTAAAAAGTATACACGACCTTTCGGCTTATAGCCAACTTACGCTACCAGTTTCGACGTCATAGTTCGCTCCGACAATTTTAATTTTACCCTCTTCTTCCAATTTCCGGAGCGTTGAACTCTGTTTGCGAATGTCACGGATTGCATGTTTAATATTCTGTTGATTTAGTTTTTCAAGCAGTACACTATTTTTAGAAGAACGTTCTTCCCCCTGCTCGATCACTTCATTGATGATCGGGTCGAAATGATTAATCAAATGATTTAGGTTATCCATTCCCATACCCTCGATCTGCGCCGCATCCAATCCTCCTTTTAATGCCCCACATTTGGTATGCCCCAAAACGACAACAAGTTTAGAACCGGCCACATTGCAACCAAACTCCATCGATCCCAAAATATCCTGATTGACAAAATTTCCGGCAATCCGGATACTGAAGATATCACCCAGTCCCTGATCAAATATAAGTTCAGCTGAAGTACGGCTATCGATGCAGCTTAGCACCACGGCGAATGGCCACTGCCCTTCACGTGTAGCATTCACCTGTTCGAGAAGATCGCGGTTAGCTTTCAGGTTATTAACAAAGCGCTGGTTTCCTTCTTTCAGGAAGTCCAATGCCTTTTGTGGGGTAATTGTTGATTGTGTTTCGTACGTATGTGCCTTCATAAAATTATATTATTTGGAATAGTAAAGGTAAAATTAATACGTTACATTTTAATTACCAACAAGACAAAATACCTGTAATTGGTTTATAGTTTCACCCAACGCTTATGCAAGAGTTGTTTTCCAGCCTTCAACGTAAAACCGAATTAATATTCCTTAATCTTGCCTTATTTAACCACAGTGACTTCTTTCTTTTCGTAATAGTCCATCCAAGCTTTAATTCTTCCGACAAACATTTTAAGATAGTTTTCTGTCAAAAATATATTGGACCAATCAAATCTTTGCGCCTGTACGCCAAGATAAAAAATAAAAATAGCAGCGCCAGCTTTCGGTATTAACCTGAGCTCTTTTTCAGATAAAGGTCTATTACTTTGGTATCCACGCAGGAAACTTTGGATTTTTAATTCATACTGCTCTTTATCTGATTCTATGAAAAACAGCTGTTTGCAGAAATATCCAACGTCTAAAATTTGCCATCCATTTCCACAAAAGTCAAAGTCAAAAATGGTAATCTCATGCTCGTCTGTAACAGCCATATTATCATACCAGATATCCATATGTATAATTCCGGTTTTCGTATGATCAAAATCTGAATTTTGAAAATTTCTGCCAAACTCCTTGATGAATTCCATTTTTGGCAACTTGTCTGAGAAGAATTGTTGTAAATACGCATAAGGTAATTCTATAAGCGACTTCTTATTGTAAGACACACGGTTAATGTTCTTGTTTTCGGTATGGTTATGGATATTTGCCATTAGAGAACCTATCCGAAAGCACGTTTCGATGTCCATAAATCGAATTTTCTCCCCTTGAGCAAAGGAAAAAAGTACAACGTATCTGATTCCTTCAGGCGCATTTATTTCTTGAATGAACCCTCCGTCTTTATCTTCAATTGGAAAAGAAACGCTTAAATTATTCTTCTTCAATGATTTCAAAAGTTCAAGTTCTTCAATAATTTCGGATTTTGACCGCCAATTATGACTATAAATGCGCAAAACGTATTTCGTTTCGCTGTTGGAAAGAAAATACGTATGGTTCATTCCTGTTCTGAATAAGGAACATTGGTATTTGTCGTCTAGGCCATATCTATTTATCACAAAATCGCCTAATTGTTTGGCAGAAAGAGTAGAAGCTATAACAGGAAATGTTGTCATTTTTTTTCTGGAAGTTCGTATTGGTTTTGTAGATACTCAAAGATAAAAAAAGCTTGCAATATGAATTGCAAGCTTTTTTAAGTTTTTAATCTTTCGATCTGTAGCCCGTAGGGGAATAACACTCTTCTGGCAATAATCTCTTTATCAGAGTTTTACAAACTTTCGTTTTCCCAACTCACTGAATCCCTCACTGGTTTGACATACGTTTTAGCTGCAATTGCTATACAACTTAAATATAGCAAATTGCGTTAAACTTGGCAAGTTAAAATTTAAAAAAGCCTCCTGATCTTTCAAACAGGAGGCTAACAAACACTTCGAAACAAAATGTCGGTGCAAAAGCCAATAATTAAGATGTGCCAGATTCTTCCGAAAGAATAGGAGGCTACAAAACTTGGTACCTTGATCTTGGGCACTAAAATTTTATTGCAGAGAAATTCGTTGTCGACGATCTGAAACAAGGTTGAGGGGAATGTTGAAGGACTGAGATGTGAGAATTAAATGCAGAAAAGTCCGGCCTCGCAAAAGGGTGTTTTCCCTTTTTTAATTCATGCGGATGATATATTAAAGGACACGTTAACCAATAAATTTTTTGTACAATTGTGTTTGTCTCACGAAAAAAAGTATAGAAAGGCTCGATGATGCTCGAACCATCGAAAATCACTGCCACAAGAGGCTGATCTGGCGTTGCTAAGAGAAAAACCGATTGAATTCCTCGTCCGTATAACTTAAAATGTGTAAATCTATCGGCCAACAAACAAGGATACACTTGACCTGAAGATGCGCAACCGTTATGTCGATTGTCTTGTCCAGAGAGTCTTCACCTCTAACAGAGAAATGTCACTAGACCTCCTATTGCGATGAAAGAACTGAGGTACAGCCAGTGGAACGCAAAGTTTTCACTTATTTAGAGCATTATTGTCATAATTTTCACTTGCATGTACACATCGAGGAATAATATGCATGTATTGGATTAGGAATCGATGCGTAACTATAAATTCCGGAACCGAAGGAAAATAAGAACAGCACTCTTGCGAAGATAAAACCTTTGACTATTTGTCTCACGTTATTAGGCAAAGTGTCTGCTTTGTATCGCTGAAAATCAAAAAAATATACAGTGTTTATCTAAGGAATTTCTGTTGTTTTTGGACTCCAAAACAACAGAAAAGATATATCAGTTCATTTTTTTTCTTAAAAAATACTAGAAGAAAGCAAAAATAAGCAAAATGGTTAAGACCATTCATATACAGTAGTTTAGAAAACGTGAGGCAAAATTTGGAAGTAGGTGTCCGACAAGTTTTGGGCTTAAAATTACAAGGTTAGGTTACTAAATCGTTACTGAGTACAACCAACCGAATGATAATATAACAATCTATATTTCAGTCATTTGAACAAATTTTCATATTCCCTTGTAACTCAATAAAATTTAATTTTAAACGTTAAACAATTGAGTTATGGAACAAGAGAAAAGATCCACGTTCAAACTGCTTTTCTACCTGAAGAAGAATGAACCTAAGAAGAACGGAAACGTGCCTGTTATGGGACGTATCACTATTGACGGAATACCAAAATCCTTTAGTACCAAACTGGACATCAACCCCAATAATTGGGATTTAAAGCACGGAAGAGTTTTAGGTAAAAGTGCCCAGGCCCTGGGTACCAATCTCAAATTGGACAATATTCGTGTGCGTATCAACAAGATTTACGATGATATGCTCAAGGATGAAGGCTTTGCAACTGCACAAAAAGTAAAGCTGTCCTTTTTAGGGGTTGGTGTAATGGATGATGCCATTCTTAAAGTATTTAAAGAACAGAATGAGGATTTTGAAAAGATGGTCACTTCACGCCCCGTGGGGCGGTGAAGCAAGCCTTGACACAGTTCATTTTACAGACCCTTTCTCTTTCCAATAGCATCTCCTCGATCTGCTTAGGGGTTTTATACCGCAGAGCAGAATGTATTCTTTGGGTATTGTAAAATCCCTTTAATGTATCAAAAGATTTCCAATCTAGCTGACTGCTGATCCATTAATTTTCTATGGTAGACAATTTCAGCTTTTAATGTCTTGAAAAGCTCTCAGCTGCTACGTTGTCCCAGCAATTCGCCTTCTTGCTCATGATTTGAAGTCTCCTGTTTTCTACAATTATCTTCCTGAATTCATCGCAAGCATATAGCATCCCTATATCCGAATGGAAGATAAGGCCAACTTTGACACCTCCGTTTCTAATAGCCATCCTGATGGCTTCTACGGTAGTGTTTGTAGCGGTCATGTCAGTGCTCAAAGACCATCCGATCACTTTTCTGTCCGCTAGATCGATGAATGTTGTTAGATAAAGCCATCTTGTACTTGTATGGATGTAAGTAATGACTCCATCCCATTTCTACGACAGGGAATCCGCCGAAAGATCTCTTTTGAGGAGATTTTCAGCTATCCTGTAGCTATGGCTCGAATCTGTGGCCACCCTAAATTTTTTCTTCACCTTACTTCGTATTCCATGTTTCTTCATCAACCCTTCAACATAGCTTCTTGACACCTTTTCACCTTTTTTGTGCAGCTCTGCGGATATCCGTGGGCTACAATAGATATACTTACTATCCATGTGTGCCTGATTTATTTTATCCACGAGTGATTTACTTTGCTGTTCCCTAGGTGACTCGGGAGAAACTTGCCAACGGTAAAAACAACTGCTGCTAACGTTCAATACCTCGCCATCTTCTCTACGTAATTTACCTCTCGGTTAGCCTCTATGAATCGGTATATGTATCGTCTCCCCTGGAGAAGATGGCTATGACCTTTTTTAATATATCACACTCTAACTCTGCATCTCTTAATTTTTTACGTAAAATCCTCAACTCCTGTTCCCCAGTGCTAATTTTAGGATTATCAGGGAAAACTTTATCCTCATTATAATGAGGGTTTCTACACCTCTTACTGAGCAAACTGGGTCCTATATCCAGCTCCTTTGCAACTTCTGCCACTGACCCTCTAACAACGCTCAGATCCACTGCCATTATCTTAAATGAATCATCAAACCTTCTATGCAACTCTACAAATTTTAAATTACTTATTAAATCTGTCTCGCACCAAAAGTAGCAACTCCACACGATGCTGTCTATGATTCAACTGATATAGATTTACCTACAGAAAGTTAGTCTTAGTATTCGACTTTTTGTCAACTGACATTAAAAATATTGCCGAAGAATCGAGATATTAGCCCCTTTCGGGAATGATTGCTACGGTCTGAACATCTCCTGTACACAAAAAGGTTGGAAAAAATAAGTTAACTTACCGCTATCAGAATTCACGAAGCCCCTGTTGCGCGACTGGCCCATTATTCCGATATTTGCTTTTTTACATGCCGGCATGCAGTATTATCCCGTACCTGACAGTTTATCTCCATTGATTGAGTCCATCTGGTCGTTCGAAAGCCCGGAGCAGCTCCCCGAGCACGAGCAGGCCCTAGTGATCCCGACCGGTAAATGCGTATTGCTGTGGAACTACCAAAGTACTTACGAGCATGTCGTGGACGACACGGTCTTTCATCATCCGCTGTACGACCTGCATCTGGTGGGCCCTCACAACAAAAATATTGTGCTCCGCGGTTCTGTCCCGGTCAGCTCCATCGGCATCACCTTCAGGCCCTATGGCTATTATGCCATCGCAGGTGCTGCCATGCCCACATTAGTCAACAGGGTAGCGTCCATCTCCCGCCTGAAGCGGGACGGCAGCATGGTACTGGACTCCTGCACTGGTTTGCCTGCGGACAGTATCGGTTCGCTGCTGCAGCTGCTGGCCGAGCGGATACAGTTTGCAGCCGATGGGCGCGTCATCAGTGCAGTGGATGCCATCGACCAGCATAAGGGTAATATCCGAATCCGGGAGGTATTCGAAAATATTCCCGGCTCGCAGAGACATCTCAATAAGCTGTTCAAGCAGCAGGTCGGCCTGACACCGAAAGAATATGCTTCCATCGTGCGCCTGCAGGCGATGTACAACCTCTATATCCGTGATCATCAAAGGGAAAACAAAGACCATCTGTATGACCTTTACTATGACGAATCCCACTTCCTGCAAAACTTCCGCAAGGTATTCGCACAGCGGCCCCGGCAGTTCATGCGCGCCCCCAACCAGCTGGGCAATGCCTTCAACAAATAACGATAGGTCTACTTTTTCCTATTTTGCCATCCCGGGGAGCTGTTACTTTGCAGAAAAAAACACACAATCATGAGATTAAAACAAGTAACAGATACCGCCAGCGCCTTGCTGGCCTTCAAAGCGGCCTCAGGCTCCATTCCCTTTGCGGAAGAGGTAGCCGCCTATTTCGGCATCGAAATCCCTGCCGCTCCGCAACAGGATTTTGGTTTCTGGGCAAGCGTGGTGCACTTCGAAATGCGGTACCGCTCCCTAGATTACTTTCTGGAAAAGACCTCAGCACCTACCGTACTCGAGCTTTCCGCGGGCTTCTCGTTGCGCGGTCTGGACTACGCCCGCAAGCACCCCGACGCCAGCTACATCGACACGGACCTGCCGGCCATCATCAGCCAGAAGAGTGATATGCTGAGTACCATGCAGCAGGCTGTCCCGCAAAACCTGCAGTTACAGCCGCTCGACGTCCTGCACGCCGAAAGCAATCCGGAGACCAGCAGCGACCTCGCCATCATCAATGAGGGGCTGCTGCTGTATTTCGACGATGAAGACAAAAAGCAGATCCTACAGCATATCCGCAGGCTGCTCGAGCGGCAGGGCGGCACCTGGACCACCGCCGATATTTATATCCGGCATGAGACCCATGCCGTGGGAAGCGACAGAGACGGACAATGGAACGATTTCTTCCGGAAAAACAACGTGCACGCCAACTACTTCGAGTCTTTCGACCAGGCCGAGCAGTTCTTTTATGATCAAGGCTTCCGGGTGCTCGAAAAGTACCCGCCCGAATTTGACAAATACAGCAGCCTGCACAAGCTACTGGCGGCAGCCACGGGTGAACAGCTGGAGCTACTCAAAAGCCGGGGCAAAGTCCAGGAGACCTGGCAACTGGGACTGAGGTAAGTCCCCCGCCTCAATGGCTGACAAGCAGCCTTTACATACACTACCTTCCGGAAACATACCCGGAGGTAGGCCGCTCTGCTTGGTTACCTGATGCTTGCGCAATACCAGTGCGCATCTAGCCTACAGGCTGATCTAGATTCCTAGATTCACAACACACTGGTTCTAGTAGGCGTCGCCTGCACTGTTGGCCGTCACCTCCGGATCCTGCTGGTACAGCGAATAGTTGGTCCAGGTCATTAAGCTGTAAAGCTGTTTCAGGAAATTGATTAAATTTTAAAAGAAATGTGTAAACTTATTTCAGGACGAGTCATTAGAGCAAGCAGAAGTTGGGCAGAGCCCTACTTTTCTTGCCCCATGCCCTGCAAATGGGGTTTAGAGTATCCTCCGGGGATACTCTATAGCCTCTACAATATCGTAAAGCTCATTTTTGGTATACTGAGTAGTATACTTTAAATCATATTCGATTCCTTAACAATAGGCCAGATAACTATATAAAAATATGAGGAGTTAATAAGGGGACTGCATAAAAAACTCCTGCCTGTCATTGGGAGACTAAAGCAGGAGTTTCATTATAAAACCTAAATATGAAAAAATTCATTAAAGAAGATGAAACGCCTTGGCGTCCTTTCTCTCTTTAATATACAAAAAAGTTGAAAACCTCAGACAGATTTGCCGAATATAACTTCTTACACTAAACAGGCCATATCCATCTTTTTATTAAGAAAATATTTTTTCGCTAAATTAGAGTTATGGCATTATATTACTTTAAACCCAGAAGAGCTTTCGATTTCGATCCACATCCATTTAAACTGGGAACTATCATGGGACTTAAAAGGGGCTATGAAGACAATCATTTCCCACTGAAGATATACGGTATGAAAGAGAAATCTTTTGATGATTACTATAGGTACCATCTAAAATATTATCTATCGGCTGGAGACCGAACAGAGAAGGAGTTCTTTTCCCACCTTTGGTACATCGTTTCTACCAGGATAGATTACTTCAATCACCAGAACCCATTTTCCAAGAAACATCCACTTTACGTTTCCAATATCAAAAAGCTGAGCGGATTTCTGGATTTCCTATCACCAAAGGACAGGTGGAATGTTCGCCCAAATGATATTCTTCTCAAGGAAAAAGATGAACTGATCGCAAAACTACAGGAGGAGAATAAAAAGCTATCCGATTTCACGATAATGCGCAAGATCGAAATATACGATGATTATCATACCACAGTGATCGACCTATTTCAACAGATGCAAAAATTAAAGCTTCCTAACGGCGCCCCCTTGTTACGAAAGGATATGCTCAGTCCCTATTATAAAATTGTGTCCAATTATTTTAGCAATAACAAAAAGAAGATCAGTATAGATACTGCTAAAAATTATTTTGTAGGTAAAGATAATTCACAGAAGGAAGTAAAAATTCCAGAAGATCGGCAACTATTCGTCATCGTTCCTAAAAAGAAGGATTGATCCCATCCTGTTTGATCCCTGAACATGACCATCGCGCCGAGTTGGTCATCCAAACTTCATCGCCAGATCCCAACTTTGTAGCAGTGGCCCCGCGTATAACCGGGGTACATATTGTTCACAAAATTGGTATACCATGCTATTAGACATCCTGACAAAAGAAGACCTGTCGCAGTTCAAGAAAGAACTGCTCGAAGAAATCAGACAGATCCTAACAAACGAAAAAACTGACGCCGAAAGGGAATGCTTCCGCAGCCGTGAGGTAAGAAAGAAACTGAAAATATCTCCGGGTACGCTACAAAACCTGCGGATCACAGGCACGCTCCCATTCAAGAAAATCGGCGGTAGCATTTATTATCGCGCCAGCGATGTGGATAAGATGATGGAAGGAGGAGAAGGTAATGGATAACAATACACAAGACCATGACTTTGAAGTTTACTTTGAGCACATCGCAAAAGATAATAGACTGCTGCCATCACATATCGAACTGGTTATGGCACTTTTTTATTTTCATAAGCAACCCGGCTTTCATGATTTTTTCTATACCAGCCGCAGGAAACTGATGCATTTTTCGCGGATCCGTTCAATCGCTACCTATCATAAATGCCTTTCCGAACTCGTCTTATATGGCTATCTGGAGTACATCCCCTCCTGGCACCCTACCAGGGCCAGCAGATTTAGGTTTATCGCTAACAATAATTCTGACAGCAATGGCTAGATCTAATGAAAACACAAGACGCGTCCGCTTCTCTATGGAAGTGAATCGCAGACTTAAACATCTTTCCCCTAAACTCGGCAGGACAAAACTTCTATTCCTGATAAAGATGTTTAATTATTTCAATAGAATCAAAAAGGATACTGCCGATCTGAATGACGGGGTGCTGAAAAATGAACTTTACAGTGGCGTATACTTTCCTTTCTCCAAAAGCAGGAATCCGGTCTCCCTGAGTTCCTATGTACCCCTTGATAGGAGAGCTAACCGCTCCATAATTAAAATAATTTGTAAAACAGACGGGTTTATCCGGAAAAATTTGTAGACCAAAGCTTTTTTGAAGAGTTTAGTAGGAAATTTTTGAAAAAAGTAATTATAGCTTTCCAATACAAATCTGAAAAATCTGTATTTTTACTTAAATTAGTTTGAAAAATTCGCATAAATACACTTTGTTAGTTTGAAAAATTTGTTCTGACATGTTGATTACTATAATTAATCTCAAAAGTTTGTAAAGATCATGGACAAGGATATCCCATTACACCTACAGGAGATACTGTTTTCTTCCAGCGATTCCAACATAAGCAGAGCCATTGGCAAGCTTGTCAAAGAAGGAAAACTGAAGAAGATTGCACCGAAGATATATACCCCAAATTTGGAGGAAGCTCCGGAGGCTATCGTGCTTCGGAATAGGTTCAAGATCATCGGGCATCTATATCCAGGTGTTTTGCTCAGTCACCGCTCCGCCCTTGAATTTAAACCTACTGATACTGGTGATATCTTTCTAACTTATTCCTATGATAGAAAGGTCAAACTCCCGGGCCTTACGTTGAACTTAATGCAGGGACAAGGGCCACTCCCAGGAGATTTACTTTTTTCCGATGGACTCTATGTCTCAGGACAGGACCGTGCATTATTGGAGAATCTTCAGGAATCCCGTAAAGTTGGAGGGGAGTCCAAAACATGGACAATTCCTCAGATAGAAGAAAAATTGGATCAGATCGTACGGGTTAAAGGCGAACAGGGACTAAATGAATTGCGGGACCGTGCAAGTGAAATCAGTACCAGGCTGGGTATGGATAGGGAGTTCGATAAGCTGAACCGGATGGTCGGCGCAATGCTGTCGACTAAGCCCTCGGGTATCCTGAAATCCCCGGTGGCCATTGCCCGGGCATTTGGGCATCCGTATGATCCGGCACGGTTGGACCTCTTCGAAAAGCTCTTTGTGGAATTGCAGCAGCGTGAGTTTGCGGATATATATGACGCAAACCAAACAACTAGGGCCTTCCGCAATTTTGCCTTCTACGAAGCCTACTTCTCTAACTTTATCGAGGGTACCCGTTTTGAGGTAGAAGAGGCTCTGAAGATCATTGATAGCGGAAAACCCTTGCCCGCAAGGGGAGAAGATTCTCACGATATACTGGGAACTTACCAAATGGTCAGTAATCGTGAGGAAATGCAGGTTGTCCCCAAGAATTCTGATGAGCTCATTCATATCCTTCGCTATCGGCATAAGACCATGCTAACTGCCAGACCTGACAAAAATCCGGGCGAGTTCAAGGACCGCAACAACCGGGCTGGTGATACTGAATTTGTCGACCATGAGCTTGTTGGAGGTACATTGGTACAGGGGTTTGATTTCTACAGAGCATTAAGGCACCCTTTTGCCAAAGCTGCATTCATGATGTTTATGATCAGCGAGGTACATCCCTTTTTGGATGGAAATGGGAGATTGGCGAGAGTGATGATGAATGCTGAGCTGACCAGCCAGGGACAGACCAAGATCATTATACCAACCGTTTTCCGGGACGATTACCTTGGCGCACTCAGACAATTGACACGCAGGCAGGAACCTGATACCTTTATCCGAATGTTGCAAAGAGCACAGTTGTTCAGCGAAACGATTAAGGGAGAAGATCTCTCCGCTATGCACCATGTGCTTGAAGCGAGTAACGCTTTCAAAGAAGACGACGGGTATATTCTTCGAATTGCTACCCCAGACCGAAAGCCATGGGAACAGGATGACGATGGACAGGACAGGGGTAGTAGTCTCAGACGTTAATTTCTCAAATAAGTCTTGAGAAAATTAGTTGAATAGGTGATACAAAATACCACATTTTAGCATTTTGCAAATCCTATTTTGCGCTATCCCCAGATTTGGAAAGAAAGACCGAGTTGCGAAGGTTGTTCTCCCTTTACCCTGCAATGCCCCAATTGAGGCATTGCAGAGTAAAGGCAAGATGGTTTTCGGGGTCCCCGAAAACACAACTTGCGCGTATTAAAACACTTCATTTTTTTGTACTCAGAACGAATCTCAGTTCCAAACAGCGTGATTCGATAGCAGGAGGGCAAGCCTAATAGCATAAAAGCAATATTGCCCAATAGCTTATCTTCCTAGTACCCTATTCGAAAGTTTGTTTATTATGTTCCTTGTTAAGATTCTTTAACTGTTGCTGGCATATCAGATGGGTCTAGAACATCGCTCAGCTGAACAGCATGGATAGCTTCCGTATAGTAATCCACTCGGATAGGGCCCGTCAATTTTCTGGCTGGTAGTGATAATACCTCCTGTAGGATTGATCAGGCTTATCCGGTACTAGGTACAGGCATGTCGGTTCATTGAGCAATTGGCGATAAATAAACTATTATATCTAAATTTCTAAATTCTTACTACAAATATGTAATATGAAAGCGATGTATGAAAACATCACTTTCTTCCTGAATTAAGCAATATTTCTTCGACTATGATTTGCCTTTATTAGAGTAAGCACCTTAGGTGGCCCATAGCGCTGCGATTTTAGCATGACCTGTTGGCGCAGTTTTATTCTAGATCGTTCTTTCCAGTTTTTCCATGTCTATTGCGACCCTATTGTCCAATAACTTCGCATAATGCTGCGTAGTCTTAATGTCCGTATGTCCAAGCATCTTGGAAACAGTTTCGATAGGTACACTATTTGCCAATGTAACAGAAGTGGCGAACGTATGACGTGATTTGTGAAAAGTGAGTTCTTTTGTTATCTCACACACATCCGCTATTTCTTTAAGATAGCTGTTCATTTTCTGATTGCTGAGAACTGGAAGAACCATATCCTTGGCTATGCACGGCGGATAATCACGATACCTTTCAATGATTTCAAGAGCTTTGGGAAGTAGTGGAATATTTGACGACGTTTCGGTTTTTTCTCTGCTGGTGAAGATCCAGAGTTTTCCGTCCACTCCTTCAGAAATATCAATCCATTTTAGTTTCTTTACATCTGCATAGGAAAGTCCAGTGTAACAACAAAAGACAAAGATATCGCGGACATGTGCAAGTCTTGGTATTTTGAAGTTCTTTTCTTCTATCCTCCGAAGTTCCGCATCTGTCAGAAATTCCTTCTCTTTAGCTTTGACCTTGATCTTATAAAAGGCAAATGGATCGTCCGTTATCCATCTGTGCGCGATACATACCTTGATGATCTTGCGAAGGTGCTTCATGTATTTTGCTGCCGACACGGCTGAACAGCCTATCGTGGCACGAAGAAAGAATTCGTAGCCTGTGACAAAAGCATGGTCAATCTTTCTTGTGTCGATATCTGCTAGTCTAAATTCTTTCTCAAGGTATTCACAAACATGCAATAAAGAGGTTTTATATCCTTTGAGTGTATTGGGCTTGAATCCATTGCCGAGCAATGCTTCCATCTGCATATTATGCTCCCTGAAGACATCTAAGAAATTTTTACATTTAGTATCCTTTCCCTGATACTTAAGTTTGATCGATTCCGCTGTGATTTCCTCTGCGGCAGCCGTCATAGCGGTATGGATCGTACTTATTTTAGTTACGAGGGTATCAAGATAGCTGTTCAGGGTCTTGACAGCTTCTGTTGTGCCTTTCACACGGTTGGCTTTAGAATTCCATTTGGACGGATAGCATTCTCGTCCAGTGGAAACTTCTTTTGGGATACCATCTACGGTAATCCGCATGTAGATCGACTTGGGGCCGCTAACATAATTTTTTGGTTTCTTCAGATAGAAAAGCAAGGAATAATTTGTACTCATGACAACATCATTTAAGTGAAACAAACCGAGCCGCCTTTGCGGCGAGCTCTGCATCACCACTGAAAAACAGATTTCAGCGATGCAAAATTAGCCTTGCAACTAAAACAGATCAAGATGTTTGATTTTTAAACATCTTGATTATAAGAATGTTATTGTCATTTCAGTGAGTGAGTAAATGAGCGAAAATGACTCACTGAATGACTCACTTTTTTCTTTGGATTTATTATAGGTTTTGTAGATACTGAAAAACAAAAAAGCCTGCAAATTAAACATTTGCAGGCTTTTGTACGTTTTGACTTTTAGATCTGTAGCCCGTAGGGGAATCGAACCCCTGTTTCAAGAATGAAAATCTTGCGTCCTAACCCCTAGACGAACGGGCCGTTTTCTGTTTCGGTGTGCAAATATAGAAATATTTATAAATCTGTCAAAATTTTTATCTTTTTTTTATTCATTTTTTTTGAAATAGATCATAAAACCCTCTAAAATAGCTATATTTAAAGTCATTGAAAAAGTAACCAACATGACTAATTTAAAAAAAATCAAAAAACCGCTACTCTATGCCGGACTAGGCTTGGCTTTGTTAAGCCAGGAAGCCTATGCTCAGAAATCGAGTGCAATCGCAGATCAACTGCAGCTCACCTGGAAGGTCAAAGACGGAGAGAATATCCGTAAAAATCCGGTTTCTACCCTAATTTTAAAAAACAAGGGGAAAAGTGCTGTTCAACTCAACGACTGGAGCCTTTGGTTTAATTTTATCCGATCTATCGATCCCGATAAGGTCGACAAACGTTTTGCGATAGACCACCGAAACGGGGATCTCTTTCAGGTTAGCTTTAAGAAAAATAACTTTTCATTAAATGCACAAGATACGGTCCACATCGATTTTATCACAACCGGACTGGTCAATTATACGGATGGGCCAATTGGTCTATACCTAAAAAATAATAAAACTGGGCTTGCAACAAATATTTCGGATTATTCTGCTGTTAAAATCGCTCCCCAGTCGGACGCTGAAAAAACAGATTACTTTGCTTATAAATACGATCAAAACAAGCTTGTGGAGGGGACAGCAGCACAACATGTCATTCCTTTACCAAGTAATATCAGCATCAATAATAACGAGAAATTCAATCTATCGACAGGTACAAAACTTTTTGTCGATAAGGATTTTGCGAGCGAATCGGACTTTCTGACAAACTTTTTTTCAGCATATTCAGGTATTAAGCTAACGGCTTCATCTAGCCCTCAGGGTGGCATCGAGATTGTCAAAGCAAATAACTTAAAGCCGGAATCCTATCACTTGACGATTGGTGCAAAAGGTATACGAATAGAAGCTTCCGATAAAGCCGGTGCATTTTATGCCATACAATCTTTAAAATCGTTGATCAATCACAATCAATGGAATAAAGCCACAAAATCAATCGCTTTACCATACGGTAACATTGAAGATAGTCCACGTTATGGCTACCGTGGATTTATGCTGGATGCTGCCCGTAATTTCCATAGCAAAGCCGAGGTTTTAAGAATATTGGATCTCATGGCTTTTTACAAGTTGAACAAATTCCATTTCCACTTCATTGACGACGAAGGTTGGCGATTGGAAATTCCTTCGCTACCTGAATTAACGGCTATCGGAGCCAATCGTTCGGCTAATTTTGAGGATGGAAAAGCGATACAGTCTGCTTATGGTTCTGGAGCGACCACCAAATCGCATCAATTCTACAGTGTTGCTGACTATATTGAAATTTTAAAATATGCACAGGCAAGACATATCGATGTCATACCCGAAGTAGAAACTCCTGGTCATGCGCGTGCAGCGATTAAAGCAATGCGGGCGCGTTTTGCCCATTATTCAAAACTTGGCGATAAACAGAAGGCAGAGGAGTTCTTGCTGGACGATGCAGAGGACAAGTCCGTTTACAACTCTGCACAAAACTGGAATGACAATGTCATGAACCCTGCCCTACCTTCAACCTATCACTTCCTGAGCAAGGTGATCGATGAAATCAAAGCAATACATGATCAAGCTGGAGTTCCGTTGAAAATTATCGATCTGGGCGGCGACGAAACGCCAAGTGGTGTTTGGGAGAAATCGCCCAAGGTGTTGGCCTTTATGAAGGAGAATAATATCGCCAATGTACTCGATGTATGGCCACTGTATATTGCCAAAATTAATAGCCTTGTTCAAGAAAAAGGATTGACGATGTCGGGATGGGAAGAAATGGGTATGCGCAATAAAGGAAAAGGCATGGTTGTAAATGCCGATCTAGGAAAATCCGGCATCCATTTGAATGTATGGAACAATCTCCCTGGCCAAGGACAGGAAGACCTCGCTTATCGATTGGCAAATGCTGGTTATAAAGTTGTTTACACGAGTGCGGCAAACAACTACCTCGATATGTCTTGGGACCGTGACTTTGCAGATCCAGGACACAGCTGGGTAGGCACGGTTAATCTGAACAGAACCTATTCGTTCTCTCCTGAAAATTTCTTCATCAACCTTCGGAAGGATGATACTGGAAAAGGTCTTAAACCAGAGGCTTACACCAATAAAGAACAGCTTACAGCCGAAGGGAAGAAAAATCTCCTTGGTATTAAAGGTGCTTTATGGGCAGAAAAGGTATCCACTGACCAACGTCTTGAGGAAATGATATTCCCACGTTTGATAGCGATTGCTGATCGCGCGTGGGCGCCCGAACAAACTTGGGAAAAAGGAAATTCTTTTGACGAGGCCACTTATCGCAAATCGTATACCGCCTTTATCAAAAAATTAGGTGAGGATGAATTGAGAAAACTGGATAGGGTAAATGGGGGCTATACCTATCGACTTCCAAAAATTGGGATCAAGAAAGAGGGCAGCCAACTTCTTATCAACACCGATTATCCCGGTTTCAAAGTCTATTATAGCGATAATGGAAGTACGCCAACATTGAAATCAAAAGTGGTGAACGGTCCGATACCTTTCCAGAACGGAAAAAAATACTTATTTAAAGTATTTGATGCCAAAGGACGGTCAGGTGATGTAATCAGCTATTAATTCATCGGGATTCATCATGGTGAACGCTATTGGTGTCGATAACGCAAAAAAAAGCTGCCTAAAATAACATCAGTCGATCCAGCGTCCACTAGATGAAAGGATACTTAAGCTGATAAAAGAAAATAGCATAAAAATAGGGCTGTCCAACTTCTTTGGACAGCCCTTCTGTTTATATAGACTTATATCTTTAAAACTTATAACTCAATGCAACCGCAGCATTTCTTGGATCGATCTGATTAATAAAACCACCGCGGAAGTATGAATTCAATCCGATCTCATTGGTGATATTATTTACAAAGACTTTCGCATCAAATTTGCGCCATTTGTATCCCACCTGCGCATTTAATGTGGTATATGCTGGCATATTGAAAGGTTCTGTACCATAATATTCGCCGTGCCCATTTGGGGTTAAGCTATATTCATTGACAGGTCGGTCTCCAACATAATAAACTCCGGCACTTAAGCTCAGGTTCCGAAGAGCTCCTTGATTAAATACATATTGTATCCATGCATTTGCCGTATGTTTTGGCGCATTCATCGGTGCCGATCCATCCATATAAGATGGTGAATTTTTATAACGTGCGTCTAAATACGCATAGCCCAACATCACTGTCAAATTTTCCAATACACGACCGTTCAACTCTGCCTCAATACCATCGCGCACCAAATCCCCGGCCTTAAAGTATAATCCTGTGGCGACATTCGTGCCTGGTGTATACTCCGCATTCGTCAAGTTTGAGGTATAAATATGGAAATAGGTTAAATTGAAACGTAAACGATTATTCAGCCAATCGGATTTAATTCCCCCCTCAAATTGTTCGGTTTTAGAAGCACCTGCCGCTGTACCATCTGTTAAAGGATTTGCCGCATTTCTTAAATTCGTTGAGTTTGTATAAGATCCAAATACGTTGAAATTCTCAAATGGCGTAACAATCACTCCCGCCATTGGATTCCAAGCCGACTCCCTTTTATTACCGTTTGATGTAAAATCTTTTGTTGTAATTTCGGAATAACGTAAACCTAATACAGCCTTAATGTATTTGTTAAATTCAATAACGTCTTGCCCCATAAATCCTATAGAAGAATAATAACTCCGTACAGGAGTTCCTGCTGTATAGACAATTTGCTTTCCTTTCCGCTGGTTACCCAACGAATCGACGTATACCACTTCCGAAAGATCATTCACCCAATCACCATGGATATCAATAATATCAATTACATTGCTATTTTGATCGGCTTTTTTCAAAAGAACATTTTTCTCCAGTGGACTTAATTTTCCGGCAAAAGAAGTTGTTGTCGCATCAGCAATACGATAGTCCACCCCTGCCTGAACCAAATGTTTTACCTTACCCGTATAAAGATCTTTTCCGATCAAGTCAAACTGGAAAGTTTTATTTTTGTCATCGCGCAGGCTCTTACTCATGGAACGCGAGAAGGTATTATATTGTTTTGCATCATCTTTAATCAATGAGGAAGATGATGATTGGTTATCAACCTGATAAGATGACGTTGCGATAGAGGCTCGGATGCTCCAGCGATCAGTCAGTTCATGATTGATCTGCGCCATAAAGCTCTTCATCTCTGTATTATTATTATCGGAATTGAAGCCCAAAAACTTATTGTTCGGGATAACATATAGCGCATTCACCCCCTGTGAAGGATTTAAATTGACAGCGGAATTAACCGGCGTGCGATTATCATTAAAATAATCACCCTCCAAAGTAATTGTTGTCTTATCCGTTGGTTTCCAAGCTAACGATGGATTTAAATAAACACGGTTAGAGGATACACTTTTACGGTAGCTATCACTACGTTCATACGCGCCATCCATTCGAAAAGCAACGGTCTGTTTTTTATCCAGTACCGTTTGGAAATCAAAGGTTGGGCGGAATTGTCCCCAACTTCCTGCACGAACACCCACCTCACCGGAATTCGTGAAATTAGGGGTTTTAGTGACCACATTAATTACACCACCGGCATTACCAATATCGGTAATAACACCCTGTGTAACGGCAGCAGACCCTTTAATCATTTGAATAGACTCCACACCTTGCATATCAACAACTCCAGATGCAGTTTGAAATTGAGAGTCCATCCGCACGCCATTCTTCAATACAGGCACCCCTCTGAACCCACGGGTTGACAAAGATTCTTTAACACCCCCATAAGAACCAAACAAGGTTACACCGGGAATATTTCTTACAGCATCCGTCAACGTAAGAATACCCTGATCTTGAATTACCTTATTGGAAATGACAGAAATACTCTGAATTTGATCCGAAGGTTTTAATGGCATACGTGTAATCATCTCCAAGCCTTTTGGCTTTTTGTTGCGTTCACCAAACACTTCTACCTCATCAATGGCCTGCTCATTGCTCACTAGCGTAATGGGATCAATAATCACTTCAGGGCTTTTCGTGCTAAAAACATAATCGATAACGGTTGTTTGGTAGCCCATGTAGGTGAATTTAATCACCGTATTTTGGTCGATGCCATGCAGTCTAAAATGACCTCTATGGTCCGTACGTACTTTTTTATCTCCGATTGAAACGGTTACTGAACTTAAAGGATTATTTTGTGTATCGACGACTTTACCTTTGACGATTCCCGAAGTTTGACCATATACTGCACCTCCGATTAAAAATGTAGAAGCAAGAGCTAGTAAGTGTTTGTCCATGTTAATAATTTTGGGTAATTATTTTTAATTATTCTAAATAATAACGCAAAGGTATAAAAAATAAGCTATTTAGAATGATTAAAAACAAAAAAGTCCTGAACCAACTCAGGCTCAGGACTTTTTTGTTTATTTAGACAATTATTTTAGTCAAATTTCCATCTTACAAACGCTTCGATAGCTTCATAGTTTGCCAAACCTAGTTGGTCATATAAAGCTGCTGTTTCGCTTGTACGATCTTCAGCACGCACCCAGAATTCACGTGGATCATCTCCAGGGAATACAGGCAAATCTTTTTGAGACTGGTGTTTAAAGATGGCTAAACGTTTGCGATAAACTTCTTGTGGTGATAAAGGAACGGCCATTTGGATCTCGTGGATAGGATATTCATGCCATGCTCCACGGTATAACCATAACCAACAATCTTTGGTCCACTCATCCGTTTTACTCAATCTGTTTAATGCTTCAAACAGAATGTCGAAACATACTTTATGTGTACCGTGTGGATCTGCAAAGTCACCCGCAGCAAATACCTGATGTGGTTTTACGTGGCGCAACAATTCCATTGTTTGTTGAATATCATCTTCAAAAGATACATTTTTTGAAAACTTCTGTCTATCATAGAAAGGTAGATCCTGGAAATGGATATTCTCATCTGGCAAACCAACCAAACGGGCTCCTGCGATCGCCTCACCCTTACGGATTAATGCTTTGATTTTACGGACAAGTTCAGTATCGATCTGATTTGGTTTTTTTGTTGCAAAAATTGCTCTTTCTTCATCATAAATGCGGCCGATCTGAGAAGCTTCTGCCTCTGCCCCAATTTGTTTTGCAAGATCTTCAGCAAACTCCAGATAACGTACCACATCATCATCCCAAACTGCTGTATTACCACAAGTTTGGTAAGCAACATGGACATTGTGTCCTTGATCTGCCAGGCGAATAAATGTACCGCCCATTGAGATGACATCATCATCCGGATGTGGAGAAAATACAATTACATTTTTCTTCGCTGGGTTAGCACGCTCAGGACGTTGTGAATCGTCAACATTGGGTTTACCTCCTGGCCATCCCGTGATCGTATGTTGAAGTTCGTTGAATATACGGATGTTGATATTATATGCCGGACCGGTTTCTGTAACCAACTTCGCCATCCCGTGCGCATTATAATCCTCGTCGGTAAGTTTCAGGATTGGTTTTTTGATCTCCAAAGCCAACCAAACGACTGCTTTTTTAATTAATGAAGGTGTCCAGGTAACATCTTCTGCCAACCAAGGAAGATCAAAACGTGTCAATAATGATGCTGCCGCTTCATCAAGAATAAATTCAACGTTGTCCGATAACTGAAGATAAGTTGCAGGAATCTCCGAGGAGATTTCACCTTCAACTGCTTTTTTAATGATCTCAGCCTTTGTCTCGGTCCAAGCCATTAAAATAATCTCTCTCGCTTTAAAGATTGTACCTACTCCCATGGTAATCGCTTTTGTTGGTACATTTTCTTTTCCACCAAAAGCACGGGAAGCATCGCGACGAGTTAAATCGTCCAACGTTACCACACGTGTACCTGAGTTAGGTGCAGAACCTGGCTCATTGAAACCGATATGGCCTGTACGGCCAATACCTAATAATTGAATATCTAAACCTCCTGCTGCTGTAATCTTCTGTTCGTAAGCTTCACAGAATGCATTTACTTGGTCAGGAGCTAAGGTACCATCTGGAATATTTACATTAGCCGCATCAATATCTACATGATCGAACAAGTTTTTGTTCATAAAGGTCACATAACTCTGATCGGCATCAGGTTGCATAGGGTAGTATTCGTCAAGATTGAAGGTAATCACGTTCTTAAAGCTTAAACCTTCTTCTTTATGCAAACGAATCAATTCTTGATAGACTTTTACCGGAGTGGCACCGGTAGCAAGGCCCAGAACAGCTTTCTCACCTTTCTCTTGCTTTGCACGAATAATTTCAGCAATACGATTTGCAACGTTTTTCGAAGCTGAATTTTGATCTGGATAGACGCTCACAGGGACTTTTTCGAAGCGTGTTTCTTCCAATAAATTTAATCTAGCCATTTTATGGGTATGTTGATAAACGTGAATTACAAATTTATAAAATTAGTACCTCAAGTTGAAGTAAAATTTTAATAAAGTGGTTCTTTCTTAGCGATATTTTAAATAAAACCTTTTAGCTATTCTTTTACCCCAATAATACAGCTATACCTTATTCAGAATCTCGACAGCTTTTAATAGCGTTTCATCCTTTTTAGCAAAACAAACCCGCAAAACTTGTTGATTTGTAGCTTCTTTATAGAACGCTGACAGTGGGATGGTTGCAATTTTGTGCTCCCTGGTTAACGAGCAAGCAAATTCAAATTCCTTCTCCTGACTGATCGCGCTATAATCGATATTCAGGAAATAAGTTCCTTCGCAGGGAAGAATCGTAAACCGGGATCCCTTTAATCCGTCTTTCAATAGGTTTCTTTTTCGCTCAAAAAATTCCGATAGACCTTTGACATAGCTTATATCCTCCAAATATTCCGCGATAGCGAATTGCATGGGTGTATTTACGCTAAATACATTGAATTGATGCACTTTTCTAAATTCCTGCGTTAATTGTGGCGGAGCAATGCAATAACCTATCTTCCAACCCGTGGTGTGCAATAGCTTTCCAAAGGAAGCAACAACAAAACTTCGCTCGCGTAAGGAGGGTATTTCCAATACCGATTGGGGCGAGACACCATCGAAAACGATATGCTCGTACACTTCATCACTCAATAAGAGTGCGTTGGTACCTGCCAACAAGTCCCCAAGTTTAATTAACTCTTCTTTACCCAGCACTTTGCCTGTTGGATTATTCGGATTATTAATGATCATTAAACGAGTTCTGGAATTAATTAACGTAGCGACGTAACCCCAGTCAATCTGAAAATCAGGTGCCATTAATCGCACGGGAACAACTTTACCGCCAAACAATTCGATAGTCGGCGCATAACAATCGTATGCCGGTTCAAAAATAATAACCTCATCTTGCGGTCTAACGACTGCGGCAATAGCTGTAAAAATTGCTTGGGTACCACCTGATGTCACAGTAAGCTCCGCCGTTGCATCGACCGCCACGTTATAAACTTCCCGGTATTTTTTGGAGATCGTATCACGTAATGTCTGTGCTCCGATCATTGGCGCGTATTGGTTATGTCCCGCTTCCATTGCCTTAGAAACCAATTCCACCAACTTCGGATCGGTCTCAAAGTCAGGAAAACCTTGCGACAGATTTAAGGCTTGCTGCTCATTAGCAAGCATCGTCATTTTGGTAAAAATCGTCGTGCCGACATGTGGAAGTTTAGAAGTTAGGTTGAAGTTCATTTTTTGACATTTTATTAATCTACTAAATTAGTGGATTTTCTTATATTTGTAAATATATATAAGAATAATAACATGATAAAATACATCACACTACTTTTTTTAGTTCTGCCATTCTTTGGTTCTGCACAAAAAAAAGAACTTACCAAAGAGGAGTATATTGCACGCGTTAAGGCCGCCCCGGATTCTATATCGACATTGGTTGACTTGCGTAGAGTCGGCGGTTATGACCCTGTATACCCCGAGCTTCAGGCGCTTTATAATACCTTGAGTAAAAATGTCAAGAATTCAAGTGAAGGGAAAGAGTTCCAAGACTACTTAAATACATTGGAAACGGTTCAAGTTGGAAAAACAGCTCCCGCGTTTACGCAAAATGATACTACTGGTAACCCTGTAAAGCTTTCGGACTTTAAAGGAAAGTATGTTCTCCTTGATTTCTGGGCATCTTGGTGCCCCGATTGCCGTGTCGAAAGCCCGGATCTTGTCAAAACATACCAACAATTTAAAGGTGAAAACTTCGAAATATTGGGTATATCCTTTGATAAGGATCGCAATTCTTGGATTAAAGCCATCCATGCAGATAAATTGCACTGGCGTCATGTTTCGGATCTTAAACGTTGGCAAAATGATGTCGGAACCTTATACGGGGTAAAATCTATCCCGCAGAATGTCCTGATCGATCCCAATGGGAAAATTGTCGCGAAGAACTTACATGGTGATGCTTTACGTGCAAAATTGAAAGAAGTATTGAAAAAGTAAACGATAGGCAATACATAAAAAGACCATGCTTTAAGAAAGCATGGTCTTTTAATTTTTATTCTTTGAAGAAGGCCATTTTTCTGAAAAAATCTATTTTAAGATGATCCCAGTAAATTAGGATATTAAACGATTGATTACCCCTCTTTGTCGCTTAGCCAAACAAAGCACTGAAGATATCCTCCAATTTGGCAACCGGACGAATGGCAATATTATATTTTTTAGCATCCAATCCTTTGGTATTGAATTTAGAAATAAAAATACCATCAAAGCCCAACTTCTCGGCCTCCTGTATACGCTGTTCAATACGATTTACGGCCCTTATCTCACCCGATAAACCAACCTCACCGGCAAAAGTCAGATTGGATCGAATCGCGATATCTTGTTGTGAAGAAATAATTGCAACAACAACAGCCAAATCGATCGCAGGATCTTCGACACGTAACCCACCGGCAATATTCAAAAACACATCCTGTGCACTTAACCTAAAGCCAAAGCGTTTCTCCAAAACAGCCAGCAGCATATTTAATCGTTTCGTATCGTAGCCTGTAGAAGAGCGCTGAGCATTTCCAAACGCCGAATTACTCACCAGTGCCTGCACTTCAATCATCATAGGGCGCACTCCTTCGAGCATCGCCGCAATGGAAACGCCACTAACAGGTTCATCGCGCTGGGAAATCATAATCTCCGAAGGATTTGACACTTCCCTAAGCCCCGACCCCTGCATTTCATAAATACCCAGTTCTGAAGCAGATCCAAAACGATTCTTTACGGCCCGTAAAATTCGGTATACATGATGACGATCACCCTCGAATTGAAGCACCGTATCCACCATATGTTCTAAAACCTTGGGACCTGCAATAGATCCGTCCTTGGTAATATGTCCTACAATAAAAACTGGTGTACTGGTTTCTTTTGCAAACCGCAGCAATTCTGCGGTACATTCGCGTACCTGAGAAACCGATCCTGGCGCCGATTCAATTTGTGAGGAATGTAAAGTCTGTATAGAATCTATGACTATGACATTGGGCTGTACCGTCTCGATCTGCTTGAAAATATTTTGAGTAGATGTCTCGGTAAGAATATAACAATTTGCTTTGGATGATTGTGACAATCGTTCTGCCCGCATCTTAATTTGCTGTTCGCTTTCTTCCCCAGAAATATAAAGGGTCTTGACTTGTGGGATTGACAAAGCGAGCTGTAACATCAACGTCGACTTCCCAATACCCGGTTCACCTCCAATAAGGACCAATGACCCTGGAACAATACCGCCGCCAAGAACCCGGTTAAACTCCTGATCAGGAGTCAATATCCGTAATTCATCCTGATAGACAATTTCGTGGATGATCGCAGCTTTATTCGCTCTCTTTGTGCTTCCTCCTGTAGTAGAACTACGCCATTCAGGCACTTTTGAACTCGCCTTTTCGACGACTTCCTCAACAAAACTATTCCATTGCTTGCAAGAAGGGCATTGCCCCATCCATTTGGGAGACTCGTAGCCACAGTTTTGACAGAAGTATGCAGATTTTGATTTTGCCATACTACGAAATTACAAATTTATAGCTGTTAAAAGCGCAATATCATCGTCGTAAGTATTATATATTCATCAAGACAATACGCAAGGACTGGTTAGCCTTATCCTTCATTTTCTTTTAAGATCCGCAAGAAATTTTGTCCCATAATCTTCGCAACATCCGTCTTTGTATATCCTCTTTCCAACAGCGCTTTGGTCAGTAACGGAAATTTAGAAACATCTTCTAGACCTTGGGGTGAGGATTCTATGCCATCGAAATCCGAGCCTACAGCAACATGGTCTATACCCACTTTTTTGACCAAATAGTCAATATGATCCAATAATTTCGACAGTGGAGCATCGGCTTGCCGTTGAAGTTCCTTTGGCAACTTTTCATACATGGCCCAGGTACTCAATTTTGTATCTCCGGTATCGCCAAATTTACTTGCATACAAACCCTTAAGCCTTGTTTCATAGGCAGGATCCAAAAAACCTGAATAAAAATTCACACCAACAACGCCGCCATTTTTTTTCAGCGCCTCTAATTGTTCATCTTTCAGATTACGGAAATGTGGACATAATCCATAGGCGTTGCTATGCGAAACCAAGATCGGTTTGGTCGTTATCGACAGCACGTCATAGAAAGTCTGCTCTCCTCCATGAGACAGATCAATCATCATCCCCAATTCGTTCATTTTGCGAATAATTGCTCGCCCTTGCGCTATCAATCCCTTATCTTTGGAACGCATATCTCCCGATTCCATCGCGGCACAGCTTGCCCAAGGCAAATTGTAGTTCCAGGTCAAAGTGAGGTATTTGGCGCCGCGCTCATGAAGCCGGACCAGATGGTCAACACTTCCTTCAATCATATTTCCACCTTCCACACCGATCAACGCAACTATTTTACCTGTTTTTAAGATCGCATCGATGTCACCTGAAGATTTTGCCAAACTTATTTTATCGGCATTTGCTGCAATCATCTTTTCTAATGCATCGATCTGGTCATTGGCGTGCTTAAATGCCCCGGATTTCCACTTCGCATCATCGGACCACACAGCAAATACCTGCACATCGACACCTCCCTCCCGCAGTCGCGGTAAATCAGTAGCTCCCGTACTTATTCGCTGACCAATATTTTTCCCTGGGAAAATGGATTCGTAAATCACATCATTGTGTCCGTCGACGACCACCAAATCTTGGTGTATCTGTTTATAGTCTTGACTATATCCAACATTGTTGAGTGTCGTCATTGCTAGTCCAAGTAATAAGAGGCTTTTTATCATTTTTGACTTTCATTGATCGTTTCATAAATAGCGTCCTGAATCCTGCTTCTGATATTTAGATCCAACAGCCTAGTACTCACCTGAGGATGTACGCGATTAGACAAAAAGATATAGATCAGTTGATTTTGTGGATCAATCCAGATACATGTCCCTGTATAGCCAGTATGTCCAAATACAGAGCTATTTGCTAACTTAGATGGATATTCATTTTTTGGGTTTGGATCCCAACGGTCAAAACCTAAGCCTCGACGACTGCTTGTCGATTGCCTGGAGGTAAATAAATCGATGGTTTCGGTTTTAAAGTAGCGCTCCCCCCCGTACTCTCCTCTATTCAATAACAGTTGACCATAGATTGCCAAATCATTTGCTGTAGCAAATAATCCGGCATGCCCGGCAATACCGCCAGCCATTGCCGCACCCTGATCGTGGACATAGCCTTCTAGTAATGTTTTCCGAAAGGAGGTATCCTGCTCGGTAGGAACGATTTCATCATTTGCAAAACGCTCTCGGGGAAGGTAACCCGCACGCGTCATCCCCAATGGCCTGTAAAAGTTCTCCTGCACATAATCTTGCAGCGGTTCAGCGGTCTGATGTTCTGCAACTTCCTTCATCACGTACATACTGATATCACTATACACATAATTTCCAGTGGGTTTTACAGGTGATTTTAGCATCTCGGGCCACATGACATCGCGGTAATAATTATTGAGGATATAGCTATTGTCGGCCATTTTTACTTGATGGTTATCATCGCGGGCCGAAACCACGTCTCCAACTTTCAGATATTTATAGAAGGGAATAAAAGGTGTAAATCCTGCTTCATGCAACATGACGGAACGAAGCTTGATATCCTTTTTATTGGTATACTTTGCCTGCCATAGGTAATGTCCCATGGTACTATCCAAATTAATAATATTACGCTCGGTAAGACGCATAATCACAGGAGTAGTACCAGCAATCTTACTGACAGATGCGAGATCAAAAATATCAGTTGTTTTTGTGGGTATATCTTTGGAATACGTGTGAAAACCGTAAGATTTCTCCAAGAGTACTTGTCCGTCCTTCACGATCATGACTACAGCTCCTGGAGTTGCCTGCTTATCGATGGCTTCTTGTGCAATGGCATCAATTTTCTTCGTCAATTTGGTCAGGTTCAGATTAGAACTTGAGGCAGCGCCATATTGTATTCTTGTCTGTGTGGTTTTGACGTTACCGGCGGTAATAGAAATCCCACCAAAAATAGACATTGCCATCTGCTGCTGTCCAATTTCTGAAAAAGGAGCAAGCAATTCGATCAAATCAGATTGTGGATGCTCAGATAGGCTCTTTTTGTTTTTGTCATTTTCAAAAAAATGGCAAAGGATAACTTTTTTATTGTTTAATACAGCCTGCTTCAACTGTGTTAGACAATCGGCATCTAAATCATCTTCCTTTCCCGCCACAATAATGGTATTATAATATTTGATGTCCTCATCAAATTTATTAAAATCGAAAACTTTGGTGTTTGCATAACGAGCCAGTTGGTCCGTAAACATCCTATATTTTGCCGCGTTAGGAACAACAACTGCGATACGAAGTTGATCCAGATTTTTTAAAGGCAGCAACTGATCAAGGTTATTAAACAGTATCGTTTCGTTTTTAATTGTAGACTTATATTGAGCAAACAGGGGGCTAATACAGAACAAACCTGCAAATAATGCCCCAAAAAATCGTTTTTTCATTCTGCTTTTATCGTTTTTTAGGTTCTATCAAATAAAAATACGAATTATATAACGAAGGAATAGGTTCGTACGAAAAAAAATCAATTTTGTTACTTATACCTATTGCGCATTTCCAAATTGATGTATTATTATTTGCCATCCTCTTCAGGCTAAACGCAGCGACGTTCCTGAAACCTGAATTGGCATTGCCCCCAATTGCATCATGAAGGTTTTTTCTGTAAGTTTGACTAATGCCAGAATTGATTCAAGATAAAACGATATTTTCCTTACTGGAAGTCAGCCGCAGTATCCAAAAGACACTTGCAGAGCGGTATAAGAGTTTGTACTGGATCAAGGCTGAAATGAACAAGCTCAATCATTATACGCATTCTGGCCACTGTTATCCTGAACTGGTAGAAAAACAGGATGGTAAAATTGTCGCTGAAATTCGGTCGATCCTATGGAAAGCTGATTACAATCGTATCAACAACAATTTTCTTAAAGTCGCGCAAGAACCTTTACGAGAAGGGATTACGATGTTATTTCAGGCAAGTATTTCCTATGACCCTATGTATGGGTTAAGCTTGCGCATTGTTGATATTGATCCGACTTTTACCTTAGGCGAACTTGAAAAGGAGAAGTTAGACAGTATTCGAAAGCTGAAAGCAGAGGGCATATATGAGTCTAATAAATTATTGGACTTTCCTGTGGTTCCCAAAAGATTGGCAATTATTTCAGTAGAAACAAGTAAGGGGCTTTCTGATTTTTACAAGATTATTAATCAAAACCCTTGGGGTTACCGCATCGAATCCACCCTCTTCCCTGCATTGTTACAAGGAGACAAGTCAGTACCTTCTATTATAAATCAGCTTGCCATTATTGCTGAAAAAATAGACAGGTACGATGTGGTCGCCATCATCCGTGGTGGAGGCGGTGAGGTTGGTCTTTCCAGTTATAATAACTACTTGCTAGCTCGTGCTATCGCTATATTTCCCATCCCCGTATTGACGGGTATTGGGCATTCGACGAATTATACAGTTAGCGAAATGGTAGCCTATAAAAACGCGATTACGCCCAGTGAGCTGGCCGATTTTCTGATTCAGAAGTTTCATAATTTTGCTATTCCAGTCGATCGGGCTGCAGAGCGCATACAGCAACTCATTCTTACCCGATTTAAAGAAGAGCACAATATATTATCTCAACTGGCAACGCATATACAATGGATCGGAAAGAGAGAAATTCAGACCTCGAGGGCGGCCATCCAGCAATTTCAACATGATCTTAACGCCTTGTTAAAATTGCGCTTTTATGAGCACAAAACGGCACTGGCTCATACCGAACGAATTATTCAGCTATCTGATCCAATTAGACTATTAAAACAAGGGTTTTCAATTACTAAGGTTAACGGAAAATTACTGCAGTCGGTGACACAAGTATCTCAAGGCGATGTAATACAGACGATACTCGAATATGGAGAGCTTACCAGTACTGTGACAGATAAATCTCCGAAGGAAGACCTAGATGAGAACAATACTTAATTTGGCATCGCCATACAAAATTTAAAGAAAGCATATCAAGCATAGCATAATGGGACAGAATTATACCTACACAGATGCCTTTAACGAGTTACAAACTATCGTGAGGGAAATAGAAAATGGCACAACAAACATTGATGAGCTCGCGGGAAAAATCAAGAGGGCTTCCGACCTCATTCAAGTCTGCAAAGCCAAGTTAACAGCGACGGAGGACGAAGTAAACAGTTTATTACAGCAGATAACCCCGACTCAGGAAACGGATGATGATGAATAAATAAAGCAAACAATATCGTAATTCCTTAATATTGATAGGCCACCACCTGCCTATCACGCCGCAGGGTTTCTACAAGCGCTCTATGCTGGTTAACATTCCCCGTCAATCGCCATACGGTATTCAAACTTTCTTTGTTATACCGTTGACTTATGACGACAGCTTTAAAGCCCATACTTCGGATTAACTGTTCCGTATGTTCAAAATCTGCCTCAGATAAGGTCTGCAGTTCATAGTCTTTTATCTTGTGATAATTGTCAATATAGGTTTGTAGATAAGTTAGCAGCGCTAATATCATCAGAACCAAGCCCACACCAATAAAAGCTAAAAATATATATCCGGCACCAACACACATACCTAAAGAAGCTGTAGCCCAAATTGTCGTAGCGGTCGTTATACCACTTACTTTATTGTCTTCTTTGAAAATCACGCCTGCACCTAGGAAACCGATACCCGTAATAATATTTGCGGCTAATCGATCTGGATTTGCCAAGCCAATTTTTAACGAAAGAATCGTAAAAAGACAAGATCCAAAGCTCACCAATATAAACGTCCTCAAACCCGCAGACTTATTGCGATATTCACGTTCAATCCCGATCAGTAGGCCTATTAAGACTGATAACATAATAAGCAAAATGTCTCGCGTTTCGAAAGGTTGAAATAGGTTATCCATGAGTTTATATCTTCTTCATCCAATTTAAGAAAAATAGGGAGATCTATCAAATGACCTCCCTATTCAAGAATAACTCTTTATCGATCCAATACATCGGAGCTTTAATCAGCAATAACGATATATCATAGTAAGCTTCATTTTCATCGACCTAATACATCGGCACTTCAATTAGCAGCAATGATGCATCATAGTAAGCCTCAATGCTTATTTTTTCTGTTTCGTATAAACCAATGGCATCCCTTCTTGAAAGCATTTCATTTGCTACAGCGATCTTTCCTTCCAAAACAAAAAGATAAAGTCCATTTTGCTCAGAATGAACAGTATATTCTATCTTTTTACCCGCCTCGATGTCTGCCAAGTTAAAATATGCATCCTGATGGATTTGAACGGCATTGTGATCCGCTTTATCTGGTGACACAATGGTCACAAACTTATTGTGCTTATCCAGCTGAAGATAAGATTTGTGATCATGTCGGTCAAAACCCTGCCCTCCTTCTACTTGATCATCATTCAATACGCGCAATGCACCAAAACTCATTCTTTCGGGATCAAGATACTGTCCAAAACTGAATGAATGTGCACTTTTCAACCAGCCAAAATCGACGTGACCACGGTCATTTTCCCGATGTATTATCTTTTGCATGTTGTCCTCCTTACTGCATAAGCTTCTCGCTATCAGGAGGCAAAACCCATACCAACGGTAATACGAAACCAAAATCTGCCAATTTGTCAAAAGACATTGCTACAGCGCTTTTAATTTATCCGGAGCAAACGAATGAACAAGTGCACGAGCGAGAATTCTATTCGGGTCTATGAGAATCATCCCATTGTGATCCCGTTCGGGAATAGCAAAAGGCAACTCTGCACAACCCAAAATAATGACCTGTGCGCCTTTCTTTTTCAGGTCGTCCATAACCAACAATAGATCTTCTCTCGCTTTATTCGCGATCGGTACCGGCTGGGCCTTTATTCCATAGTCTTCATCATAGATTGCATTATTTACCTTCTCTTGTTGTGTTCCTTCTGGCTCAACAAAAACGAAACCTTTTCGAATAAAAGCTTCCCGATATAAACTGCAGATCTGCTCTCCAGCGGTAGATAAAATGCCTACTGTTGTGTCGGGATAGTTTTCCACTACAAACCGAACCGTTTCATGAACGATATGCAAGAGTTTCAACCCACTTCCCACACGCGCCATTTCATCTTGAACGACGGAAAAAATAGGCTCTGCATGTGCTGTATTGGATGGAATCGCGGCTATCGTCGCTCCAGCCGTTTCAAGTTGTCTTAAAATTGCAGCAATAGCCTTACCGGGATTAACATTGGATTTATCAAATAAATAAGCCGTTCGGTCAGGGATCAAATTTGGACATGAGAATAACAAGAGCGGCAAGTGTTCCTGATCGGACCTTGCCGCCGTCTCATCTATAATTTTCTTTGCAATATCTAGACCTCCATAAGGGCCCAATCCACCTACTATTCCAATCATAAAAACTATTTTTTTATATCTAGATATAACCAATAGTCTTACAAATAGTTTGTAGAAATTACCATTCTATTGCCTGGTCTTCGTCAGGAATCTGCGTATTTAACTTCCGTTCTAAAGTAAGCGATCCAGCAACCTTATAGCGAATCGGCACATTTGGAATCATGGTATAATCCGTAAATTCATAATCAATATTATTGATCGTAAGCCAACGCCATTTCAAATAGGGGCGAACTTTGTCCATTGCTTCTGAGATGGTATAACTTGCGTCTTTATTTACAACAAATTTAATATTCGGATTATCTGACCGGAAAGTCACTGTGCCAGTCTTGGTAAAGGTTGCATATATTTTGTAATTCCGTCGGTCTTGTCGTTCTTCGTCAATATTTCCTGCATAGAAAAAAACAGTGTTTTCGTCAACAACATAGCTCCTAATTTCACTTTTCACTACGGGGGTTTCATTCTCTTGCCCCTCCATTCTGGTTAAGAGGGCAGCCCCCGAATAATTACCCGAATAATCGTTGAAGGGATTAACGCGAAGAATCGCTTTCCTGTAGTACTTACGCGGATGTCCTTTATAATTCGCTGAAGGGTCGTCCATAATTGTAAGCGGCAATACCCACTTTTCAGTCATATCAATGCCCTTTAAAGAGAAATCTATAGCCAGTAAGCCTGTATTTTCCCCGGCATTAATGTTTACTGTAGCAGGGAACGAATAATAATTGCTACTTAATTGTTGATAATAGAAATCTTTCCGGTTTTGAAATCTTTCAAAATTCAGCACATTCAAAGTATCCGCATCCACTCCAACCTGAACCGAAAAATTTGATTCATTATTGGTCGATCCGCTCACAATCAAAGGTTGTAAAAAGGTGCTTTTAGCAGCATCCTTATAACGAACATGAATATTAGCGACCCCGTTGTTATCTAAAGGAGCTTTAAAGGAAATATAATGTTCATATTGTTCTTCCTTCCATTCATCATTGCATGCTCCAAAAATGGAGAGTATCAGCAATAGAAAGAATTGTATATATAACTTGTTCATAAGATATCTATTTGATTAATCGTTATAAGTCCATCCTGGATTTTGTGTTAAGTTCTTATTGCGTTTTAGTTCGCTATGACTAATCGGCCAAAACCACATTTTATCTGCAAAAGTTGTTTTCAAAGCCCATACCGCAACTGGCTGATGAAAGAGATCCCGATCTTTTTGGTTCATGAGGATATTACAACCATAGATAGGCAGAGCCTCTTCGACGGGAGCATCCATCCAACGGCGTAAATCATAGTAACGTTGCCCCTCGCCCATAAGCTCGATAAAACGCTCGCGTTTTAATGTTTTTCTCAGCTCGACTTTATTGCTATATACACTTACACTGTAATCTGGTACGCCACCGCGAATCCGTACAGGCTGTATTCCTTTTTTCATCTCTGCGATATCTCGGCTAATGGTGTAAACACCACCTCGCCAAGATGGAATACTATAGGATCCGCCCAGCTCATTTAATGCTTCAGCGTACATGAGTAAAATATCCGCATATCGAATTGCTGGCTCCGCTTTTGGCACGATACGAGCCATACTTCCTCCTTCATAAGTATCATTTTGATGAACAAACTTTTTAACACCGAAACCTGTGCGGAGCCAATAGGCATTGGACGAGTTAAACCCATTCCCCTTGTCATTATCGCGGTAATAAAACACCTGTTGGTTCCGATTGCGTTCTTGTGTTTCGTTCAACAATGTCCAGAAACTACCATTGAAAGCAACAGAAGCATAAAAGCGAGGTTCGCGATTCGCATACTGCAAAGAGACTCCCGGGCGCAAGGGCTTGTATTTTCCCTTGTCATAATCTTCTTGTGAAACATAGCCGCTCAAGCGATTTGAACCATTTCCACGACCGATTTCTTTATCCATTCCCGGTACATCCAAACCATTATCCATATAGTAAGCGTCTACAAGTTTTTGCGTCAGCCCGTGTGTGTTCCATCCCGTTGCCGAACGTGGAAGCTGATGGGCAACCATAGCATCAATCCCTTCGTTCTCCTGATTGGTACCACGTGTGAAGATTAACTCAGGGTTTCCAGAGGCTGGCAACGTACCGTCAAATACCTGGGCATAAGATTTAGCCGGGTCGATATTTGCCCAGCCATCGGGCCAGCTCTTTTCCGAGAAATTGTTGTCTTTAGGCGGTATTACGGTGGCATCATTTCCTGTTGTTTGTAATCCTGTCCAATACAGTTGATACACGCCTAGTTCCATAACATCTCGCGCCGCTGCCGCAGCCTTAGCCCACTTCTCTTCTTTATATTCTGCGGAAAGGAGACGTTTTCCTTGATTGTCAACCAACCTTGCCCCAATACTTGCATTATTACCATTGGCCAGCGGACTTGCAGCATACAGTAAGGCTTTGGCTCGCGTTGCCAAAGCTGCACCTACACTCGGACGGGCAGAACCGTCTTGGCTCCTTTTCATACCTAAAGCTTCCATTTCTTTTGCCGCCAACAACATTTCATCACTAATATAGTTAGCGCACTCTTCATACGTATTACGTGGAACCGCCAAATTATCATAGCTATCCGTATAGTCTAAGCCCTCATCTGGCAACAATGGAATCGGTCCATATTTACGAAGCAAAAGCCAGTATAAATAGGCCCGTGCAAAACGCGCTTGCCCGCGGTAATCCGCAATTTCAGCAGTAGACATTTCAGTATTCATATAAATATGCTGAATAAAGGTGGTTGCATTCCGAATCCCACGGTAACATTGCGCCCATGTCCCCTGTTTATCATTCTCCGTATAAAGGCCCATCTTAAACATGTTGTAAGACAATTCATTTTTTGATGGATCATAATCTTTATCGCGATCACCATAGTACATATCATCTGCAAAACAATGCGGAGTAAGCCCTTTACTTGCTACATCTGCATTTTCACCCTTGAATTCTAAAAATACATTGGCAAGCCACTCTTCCGAATAGAGCTTGCTCTTAAAGACTTTCTCGGTTGTGAGGCGGTCTTTGAAATATTGATCAGACTTTAAATAATCTTTTGTACAGGAAGAAATGACGCCTGTGCCAAGTAGAAGCATCAATACAACATATAATTTCTTATTTTTCATTTCTTTAAATTTTAAAGGTTAACATTGACACCAAAAGTGAACGACTTTGGCAATGGATAATCTTCTCCCCTTGGGCTTGCTAATTCGGGATCCCATAATTTAAATGTTGACCAAGTCAGGAGGTTGCTACCAATGACAAAAAATCGAATGCTATTTGCCCGGATACGATTGGCCAGATGTTTGGGCAAGCTATAACCAATATCTACAGTTTTAAGTCGGAGATATTGACCATTACGCAGCCAAAAGGTAGACTCCCGGAAGTTATTCGGATTAGGGCCATAACTCAGGCGCGGGTACGAAGCATTCGGATCTTCCGTCGCTGGATTTCCAGAAATATCGGCTGAAATCCACCGATTATCGCCCATACTTCCTTTCATCACTTGCCCCCACTCGCCTTCACTAAAGGCATATACAGTCTTTCCATAGGTGAAGAAAGTAGATTTACCTGCTCCCTGAAAATGCACACTGATATCCAAATTTTTCCAGCTTGCCGACGCGCCCACACCATAGATTAGATTGGGTCTTCTGGTTGCTCCGACAGCGACCCGATCGCCATCATCGATAACGCCGTCGCCATTTACATCTTTGTATTTGATATCACCTGGTTGGTAGGTCCCAAATGTTTGTTTTGGACTATTGCGGATATCATCGTAATCTTTAAAAAGCCCTAAAGCGATCAATCCAACCGCCTGATCTACACGGTAGCCTTTTCGATTTTGATAACCATACACATTATTTTCTTCATCGATTGTCGTAATTTCATTTTTACTATAGGTAATATTACTTCGCCCTGTCAGATTCACCTCGCCCAATTTTCCCTTATACTCCAACCGTCCATCGAAACCACGTGATTTAACCGCCCCCACATTTGCCCTTGGTGTACTTTCCAAGCCCACCAAGCTTGGCAAATACCTACGTTCCATATAAATTCCGGTCCGTTTTTCATCAAAGAAATCCAAGTTGGCAATAACTTTATCCTTAAACAAGGCGAGGTCAAAGCCTAAATTTTTCTTGACAGCCATCTCCCAGGTCACATATGGCGAAGCAACTTGGCTATATCTTAAGCCCGTATAATTCCGATCAACGCCATAGTCTCCCCACTTGTAAACACTAGAAATTCCAGAAATTGTGTATAAATAAGGGAAACGCTCTTGATCGTTTCCAATTTTTAGCTGATCGTTCCCCACTTTACCCCAAGAATAGCGGATCTTGAACATATTCATCCAAGGCATATTTTCTTTGACAAATGTTTCTTCTGAAACATTCCAAGCCCCTGAAAATGCCGGAAAAAATCCATACTGCTGACCGATGGCAAAGTTCTCTGATCCATTATAACCGAAGTTAAAATCAACAAAATAACGTGATTTCCAATTGTAGGTGACTCGACCGGCCATTCCTTGATTACGTCTTGCTATACCATTTTTTATATCATCGCCGAGATCTACCGTTTTTACAAGAGCATCGCGTGTAAATCGAGCAACCGCTCCGATATTATGATCACCAATATTTCGATCATAATTAAACATCAGATCATAGAATTCACGTCGATCTCCCTTGGAGAAACTGTATTGATACATTTCTCTCGGATCTGATATATGCCGATAAACTATTTGACCATTTTCATCTCTTGCACGTTCGGCAAGCCATTGCTCAGGCCATTTTCGTCGCTGTATATTATTTTCGTTAAAAGTGTCGTAGCCGACAATTCCCCGGAAGCGAAGGCCTTTAGTAATAAAATCAAAATTTTGTTCGAGGGTAATATTGGTCTGCACTTTATTGGTCCAATTCTCATTGAAACCTGTTTGTGTTGCCACGACCCATGGATTTGTCATATTGCCTCCACCGATCGCCGGAACTCGGCCATCAGAGTACATTATCGGGGTTCTTATGGGTGAATATCCAAATAATACTCCCCAAAAGAAATCATCACCTAATCCGGGGCTATTCCTTTTACTGAGATCTCCAGCCACACCAACCTTAAGCAAAGTCGATTTTGTTATATCGATATCGGTATTTAAGCGATAGTTCCAACGTCTAAAATTCGCATTTGTATTATAGTCTTTACGCAGGGCTTCATCTGTTTTGTACATCCCGCCCTCATCAACGTAACTTCCTGACACAAAATAACGGGCAGTTGGTCCGCCGCCACTTAAATTTAAATTCGCACGATAGGTCATCGCTCCTTTTTTGAGCAACATATCTTTCCAGTTTACATTCGGATAAAGATCGGGGTCTAGGCCCAATCGCAAGATTTCGAGTTCTTCGGGTTGATAGACCGGAGCATTGTTTCGCGTAATACGCGCTTCATTCAGTAGGTTTGCATACGTTACACCGTCCTCAAACTCGGGCGTAATGGTCCGCGTGTTGTAAATATTTTCATCTTTTACGTTAATGCTAATTTTTCCCTCTTTACCATGTTTGGTTGTAATTAAAATAACACCATTAGCCCCCTTAGATCCATAAATAGCCGTTACAGCGGCGTCTTTGAGCACTGTAATGGTAGCAATATCTTCGATATTAATATCATTGATATCCCGTTCAATATTGTCAACGAGGACCAAGGCAGCGGTCCCACCGCCAAAAGTTGAGATCCCACGTATCCAAAATTCAGAAATGTTTTTACCGGGTTGGCCAGATTGCATCATCGCCATCACGCCGGGTACATTTCCGGCGAGCGCATTTGTAATGCTGGATGTAGGATTTGATTTCATGGTCTCGACATCCACTGTACTGACAGCCCCTGTTAATGTCAACCTTTTTTGTGTACCGGTACCCGTTACAACAACCTCATCTAATACACTCGTTTCCGCCTCCAGCAAGGTTACGTTGATAGTCAAGTTATCTTTTACCAAAACCTCCCTTTTTTGATAGCCAACAGAGGAAAAAATAAGTGTTTTATAGCGATCGACTTTAATTTTATATCGTCCATTATTATCGGTTACCACACCCCATCCCGGAGCATCTTTTACCGACACGCTCACACCGATCATAGGTGTCTTCTGAGCATCGGAGACTAGCCCAATAACCTCCACGCTTTCTTGGGCCATGGTTAAGCCAATTACCGTGAGCAGTAGCGTACATAGCAGTAATAATCTTTTCATAATTCTTTTTAGTTTATTGGTTTTGGCTAGCTTGGTCCATCTCCTCTAGCGCAATCTTACGAATACGACGATTGGCTTGATCTCCAATATAAAACGCTCCTTCCGCTTCATTATAAGCAATACCTGAAGGGCGATCAAAACGTGCTTCTAGTCGCAGGTCCCCGTTTACATAACCGTAAGGATTACTATTGAGGCTAGAACTTCCCCTACCTGCAAAGGTTGTAACGCTTGCTTCAGGGGTTAAAATCCGTATCGCATGGTTCATCTGATCCGTGAAATAGAAATCATACGCATCATTCTTACCCGCATCAACATAGGCTTGATTTTTTACAAATACACCTTGATAAGGATTATTTAAGCGCGCTGAAGAGCCGACGCCATCTTGATAACCAAAAGCTCTAATTTGACCACACACGAGGTAGGGCTGTGTAAATCGTTTCTTTTCCCAGTTGTAGTTTACCCGGAGAATATAGCCTTGATTAATGACAACGATATAGGCATAGTTGCCCGTCGGATGGATGAAAATCTTGTACTCCCACTGTGGATCATGCACCACAAATAATGTCTCATAATCTTTAACACCCAGCCCTTCGCTAAAATATTTATTGAGGTCGAATCGAAAAAATTGTCCCTTTTCATAACTATTGAAATACATTTCTCCATTCACAGGATGGATTGAGGCACCATTACACTGTTTATAAGTCGTCAGCACTTCTCTATCCTGCCAGTTTCTATCACGCGATAAGCGATAAGTCGCCCGATCATTTTCTCCGCCACGATCCTCCGCAATAATCATATACTTTTTATCGAGCGTAAAATCAACACTACGGGGGCGGTCAAAATCCGAACGTTTTTTGGTGATGGTACTATCCTCGAAATTGACGAGGTATAAGCCATTATTGTGATCAAAGGTCATCCAGAGATGTTTGGGGTTGGCAGGATCAAACTTCATAAAAGAAGGCTCCCAGAATCCACTCGCCATTTTATTTTCATCAGCATGCTTAAATTTTCCATCCCGCCAGGGTTCATCACCACGCGCATTTCTGTAGCCTGCTAATGTGGACACAACCATCTTTCTTTGATAATCAAATATTTTCTCAGCTTTACCGACAACTTGCTTGTCCTGATTACCGACCCGGACCTCAATATCCCCCTTAAATGCCTGTTTAGGCACAAGGCAATACAGTGATTCCCCCAAGGCGTTGACAACGACAGCCTGTTTTCCACCGATAAAGACCGCTACATTCTTCGGATCATTACCAAAGTTTTTACCGTAGATTACCAGACGCTGGCCTACCCCGCCAGATGATGGAGCAAAGTCAGATACAACCACAGGTTGGGAAGGATCAAAAGGGATCCCCTCATTGACACTGACAGGCTTATCATCTTTACAACTTACAACGCTTAAACTTAGCCCGACAATAGCCCAGATTAATCGATACAATAGCCAGCTAAAGCTCGCTGCTTGTTTAGTTTTCATAAGATATTATTATTGGTTAGAATTTATTCTATAAACATTACATATCACCGCCAATGAATCCCAGAGTCATTGATCTTCTGATACATCCATTAAAATTTCGTCAGCATAAAAGCTATTTTAGGGAGTATTTTTAGGACGAACGGATTGAGGCCCGCCTCATCATCGAGCGAACGCTTAGTTTTAATTTCCACATAATTGGTTACTTTTATATTAAGCTAAATGGTATTAGCTTTTTTAAGCTAAAAAAGACTTTATGACAGTTTCTTCAAAGTCTTCTGGTTTTTAAAATTACTTTTCTACTAATTTTCTATTTTATACACCCAATAGATATTGGCCTTATCCGCTCCCATTCCAACGTTCTACATTATTTTTCTTCAACAAGAAAATGGACGAATGATTCTGATTTGATTTTCTAAATGGTTCTCTAAGGTTTTCTTTCTATAATTGATTACTCAAATTTAGGGATTGTAAAGATGCTGATACTATAGAATTTTCTCAATAAACTGCCTATTTGTATCACACAAAATAAAGACGATACGCATATTTATGCATACACCTTTCTCTGGCTGTTATCTCGAAAAAAGTATTGTTAAGTGAAAAACTCTTCTCTTTGGCTAATTTGGGAATTATTCGGTCTTCAAGAATTGTTGATAGTGAGGTAAAATTTCCGATTAGGATCTTATGAATCAAACGGTATCATATATTGTTCTCTCGAATACAAACAAAAAAACCTGCAAAAATATTTGCAGGTTTTTATCTTTTGTAGCCCGTAGGGGAATCGAAATCTACCTACATCAATCTATTTATCAGTAAATTACAAGCCTACATTTCCCCTGCTCACCGAATAACTCACTGGTTTGACATACGTTTTAACTGCAAGTGCTCATAAACTAATTTATAGTTTTATAATGAACTTTCAAAATCATTTAACACTAGCAAGCTAATAGATCATTTGTTTTACATAAAATTTTCCTTTAAACCCGCGAACCAAATAATATTCTAGTGCAAAATTTTCTGACTTAGTAATTGACATTATATATTTAAACAATAAATTTTTATCGTTAGCAATGTTCATTTACAGCTTTAATATAATATCAAGGTAGATACTATTTCAAATTTTTGTATAAAGTATCCCATATCCTTCTAAATATGGACTTATCCTGTGCTATGATTTAAGCATCTCCCCAGATTCCCGGTTTAAGTCGAATTAAGGAATCTTTTTCACTTCTAGATAAGGTAAGCTTAGCAAAAATTAGAAAAGTCCAATCCAAGCTATAGGAAAAATGGGGCATTAACAACAATGGGGGCACTGAAAAACTATCAACAAAAAAAGGGCTTATGAATTTTTATGTTCGTAAGCCCTTTTCCTTTGTTTATTTGAAAGCTTTTATCAATAATGCTACAAATAACCGATTTCTCAAAGGGTTTAATCCGTGATTTTCGACCTTCTTGAAAATGCTAATTTTTCAAGGGGACTTTTTCAGTGCCCTCCTAACAATCGAACCATTTTTTTGCATCTTAAGAAATGGAACATAGGTGTAACTTGAAGAGGTATAACCAATTTATAATATTTATTTTACATCATAATAAATTTGGATTACATACGGGGGATGACCTATTTTCGGTGAAATTTCCAGTTTTTTAGACCACAATTAGATTTTCAATAAATGACCAAATCTCTTTTCCATTGTATTATTGATCTCTTGCCAAGAGAACATTTGTGATGGGGTAGCGAAGTTCGCTTGTAAATGGCAACTATCTTTTAGGGTTGTCCAACTATGACCCGAACAGATATTTAGTCGTTCAGCTTCATTAGCTAGAATTTCATAACCGTTTATACCATTAAATAAAAATTTGTTATCCCAACATAACTTATCCCCGATAAGCCACGCACAGTCAACCGCAAGACCAAACTGATGCCAAGATTCTCCAGGTAATGCATTAGTAGAAGTATCATTAATACTTGTTAAATCATCAATTTTCAATAGGCAGTTCGCTATGAAAGAAGCGTTTTGAATCCTTAAAAATTCAATTTTTTCTGCTATGTCAATATCTGAACGACCATTTTTCCAAAGATTTGCCTGTTTATAAGGATCTCTTAAACCTTCTGTTAATAGAAAGTCGACACCTTTACTTTCACAGCTTCTTAATAGAAGAGTGACTTTAAACGCAAAACTTGGATCTACCCCATTTAATACCATTTTGCTTCTTCTCCTATACTTCAATTTTAGCGTTTGCATAATACTAAAGTTAAATAACTTCAAACATCCATTAAAAGGTTCTTTTTCAGTTAATAATTGTCTTTGTAAACTTTTGAACTAGAAAAGTATGCGCTAATTTTGGTTGCGCAAAAAATAATTGTCATGGATAATAGTAATTTGATACCTTGAGTGACAAAATTAATAAATTCAAATTCTCTATTTCGAACGTCATTCTGAACTAAATATATGTATTTAAACAGATTCACTATAAAGCTAGGTAATGATAAAATAACCAAAGTGATACCAATTAAGATTAATCCACATCTATATGCTTCAAATTTATTGCAAGCTAATGCTTTATTATTTGTAGGATCATCGTTAATAAAAAAATGTACAAATACTTCAGATTTTAGTAGGAAGAGAAAGGCGATCAATAGTTGCAGAATCAGATTTGACAAAAGAATAAGAAGAACCGAATTTTGTTCATTCATATTGGCACTGCTATTTGATACAGCGTTATATAATAATAATTCTTTGCTTGAATTGATACTAAATAAAACTAGAAATATTCCTATGATTTTTATTGAAATATCAAATAGATCCTTTTTTTTCATAATTGAAAATTTTTATTTTTTATTGACCTTATGCTATTAATCTTTTTGTTTTTGTCAAATCCTACCTCTAGAATAAAATTTTCTATACCTTTTCTGCCACCTTGATATTTGTAATTCAGAAAAACATAATCTTCAGAGAATGTTGCTAATTTCTCAATCTGATTTATAAACACCATATCTTCACTTTGATTAAACTGTTTAGAAAGGTTTTGCCAATCACTTTGATTAATTTTCCCATTTAATCTTTGGGTAATGTAGTAGGAAGCATTTTTTAATTCATTACTTTTTACTTTTTTATAGAACTCTTTGAAGTTTGTGTCTAGCTCTAATAATTCATTTTGCTTAAGCAACCAAGATCTCTTCTTACTTAAATATACACTAATCTTATAAAATGGCTTTTTCCCTGCAACATTTAGAGGTAAATCTATCAGTTTTAGAGATGACTTAATCGAAATCGAATCATTTACTTTCCATGAATCTGATTGTACTATATTAACAAATTCTTTTTTTATATCATCAGGTGTATAATAGCCCTCTTTTTTACCAATTCCATGCTTTTCAGTAATTTCTTTTACTATATCTTCATATTTCAAGCACATTGCATAAATAAATTCTTTTGGTTTATTGCTCTGGGTACCTGTTTGAAAATTGCTGGTATCCCAGTCATATTGTATTTCTGCGAGGGCAGAGTCTTTTTTAAACGTTGTATAAAAAACTAATAGATTAGGAATAGTATTTTGCTCCCTTTGGAATATAATTGGTTGATTCCAACTGGCAACTGTTATGATTTTTGCAGTTGGCAGAAAAATTGCGTTCCCCATTTCTTTTTCTTTAGCTAGAAAATGCTGTAGCTTTTGGTTTATATCCGTATCTATCAATTTCTGTGATAGAACAAAATTAGGGATTAGGAGCAAAAGGATAATAAAATGTTTCATTTAGATTTTTCGATAGTAGTTTATTAAATATGTCGACAGCTTTTTTATGATATTTGAGGTTTGCAGACATGTATTTTATCCCCAATGTTTCATTGATAATCTCTAAAATAATCTTATGAAAACCAATTTTGTTGTTTGTAATTTTTATACTGGTGAAATCACTTGCGTCCTAAACGTT